>JBGSTR010000111.1:0-2945 GCA_041736365.1 Chromatiaceae bacterium
GGCGGCGCGCATGGCGGGGCGGCGGCGCGGCACCGAGGGCGCGACCGGGATCTCCAGCCCCAAGCGCTATCTGTGGGACGAGGATCGCTTCGACACCGGCTGGCGTTTCAACTGCGCCTATGTGCGCAGCGAGATCGAGCCGATGGCCACCGCCGCACCCTTCTGCAATCTGATCAACGAGGTCGGCACGGCACTCTACGAGCTGCCCGAAGCCGAACGCATGCCGGTGTTCATGCCGCACTATTCGCGCAGCTCGATGATGATGTTCATGCTGGCGGAGGTGCTGACCCAGGCCCTGTGTCAGATCAACAGCCCCGCCCAGCGCCTGCGCATGCCCAATGCGGACCTGCCGCGGCACCTGCGCACGGTGATCCTCACCATCCCGCCGTCGATGCCGAAGCAGGAGCGCGACATCTTCGCCAACCGGATGCAGCAGGCCCTTGGGCTGGTGTGGAAGGCGTTCGGCTGGCATCCGGAAGACGATCCGGTGGACGGGCAGGGCGCGGATGCCGCGTGGCCACCGTTCCCGCAGGTGGAGGTGCGTTGGGACGAGGCCACCTGCAGCCAGGTGGTGTATCTGTACAGCGAGATTCAGAACACCTTCGCGGGCCGACCCGAGGAGCTGTTCACGCTCGGTCGCTGCCCCGCCCACCGGGATCGGGACGCGCGCCTCACCGTGGCGACGGTGGATATCGGCGGCGGCACCACGGATCTGGTGATCAACGACTACTGGCTCGAGGGCGGTCGCAGCGGGGCCAACCGCACGATCGTCCCGGGGCAACGCTTTCGCGACGGGTTCAAGGTCGCCGGCGACGACATCCTGCTGGAGGTCATCGGCGCGGTCCTGGTGCCGGCCCTGAAGTCCGCCGTGGTGGCGGTCGGGGTGGACGATGCGGATGCCCTGCTGTCGCGGCTCATCGGCTCGGACCCCGTCGATGTGCAAGAGGGGATGCTGCGCCAGCAGCTCGCCCTGCAAGTCCTGTATCCAGCCGGGTTGGCCGTGCTTAAGACCTACGAGGGCTTCGATCCGGTGCGCGGCGCCGAGACGCGCACCTCCACCCTGGAGGAGCTGTTGACCGAGATCGGCCCGGACCGGCAGCCCACCCAGGCGGTGCTGGATTGGTTCGCGGACGGCGTACGCGACGCCACCGGGATGGCGGTGAGCGGATTCCCGCTGCTGCAAACCGAGGTGCGACTGGACCTGGAGCGCATCCATCGCTTGTTCATGGAGGACAAGCTGGAGATCACCCGCGTGGTGCGCTCCCTGTGCGAGATCGTCCATCTCTACGAGTGCGACGTGCTCCTGCTCACGGGGCGGCCGTCGCGGCTGCCGGGCATCCAATCCCTGTTCCGCGCCCTGCTGGCCCTGCCGCCGGATCGGATCGTCCCGATGCACGACTATCGCACCGGGGCCTGGTATCCGTTCAACCGTCGCGGCTGCATCAAGGACCCCAAGACCACCGCCGCCGTAGGCGCCATGCTGTGCGTCCTGGGGCAGGGGCGACTGCCGAACTTCTTCTTCCGCGCCAACGCCTTCCGGCCCTACTCCACGGTCCGAAACCTGGGACTCATGGATCGCAACCTGATGATCAAGACGGACGACGTCTTCTACAGCGGCGTCGACCTGGACGACCCGGAATATCAGCTCGAAGAGGTCGGAATCCCCATGAGCGGGGTGATGCACATCGGCTACCGTCAGCTCGACGCGGAGCGCTGGGGCGGCTCGCCGCTCTACGTGCTCGACTTCGCAGACGACGAAGTACGCCGCTCGCTCTATACCAAGGGCGGCGTGCTCGAGGTGCGCCTGGAGCGCATGCGCGGGGTCAATGCCGAACGCTTCCGGGTGGCGGCGGTGGATGTGCAGGGCGGGCGTGCCTTGGGGCGTGGTGCCGTGGCATTGAAGCTCAACACCCTGGCGAGCATCGGCTTCGATCAGGACAGTTATTGGCTCGACAGCGGCAGTGTCATCAAGTAGGCCGACGTGAGCGTATCAGCATGAGCGATCCAGCATGAGCGATTCTGCAAAGGAAGAGACCGGACAGGATCTGGTCCGGCGCTGCCGGGCGATCTACGAGGGCAGCGGCGACGCGATCGGCTGGGTGGCCGAGGTCCGGCGCAACTCCCAGCGGCTCGACCGGGAGTCCGACAGTCTGACCGACAAGCTGCGCCGGGTGCGCAATCTTGCCACGCGACTCGGCCGGGCGGCCGGGCGTCCCGTTTCGGTGGGTTTCTTCGGGTTGTCCCAGGCCGGCAAGTCCTATCTGATCTCGGCACTGGCGGCGGGAACGAGCGGAGAGCTGGAGACCGAGCTTGAAGGCGGGCGGCTGAATTTCATCAAGCACGTCAACCCGCCGGGCCACGGCAAGGAGGCGACCGGCCTGGTGACGCGCTTCACACGTCGACCGAGCGATGCGCCGCCCGGCTACCCGCTGGAGCTGTCCCTGTTCTCCGAGGTGGACCTGGCCAAGGTGCTCGGCAACTCCTTCTTCAACGACTTCGATCGCGAGAAGGTCGACCCGGACCTAAGCCCGGCCCATCTGCGCCAACTGTTGGCCGACCTCGAGACGCGGCGCACCCAACAGCCCACCGGGGGCGTCAACGCGGACAATGTCGTGGAGCTGCTGGAGTACTTCGAGCAGCGTTTTCCCAAGACCAACGAGCGCCTCAAGGCCGACTACTGGCCGAGCGCCATCGCGCTTGCGCCGTACCTGAAGCCGGCGGACCGGGCGACCCTGTTCTCGGTGCTGTGGGGCGAGATCCGCGAGCTGACCGATACCTATCGCACCCTGCGTCAGGGGCTCGCCGCCACCGGCTTCGCCGACGCCGTCTACTGCCCGGTGGCCGCCCTGGTGCGCCCGGGCGAGAACGGCGAGCTGACCCAGGCCGACAGCATCATGAACGTGGACATCCTGGAACGGCTCGGGCGCGACGACGCCGATGCCATC
>JBGSTR010000118.1:0-16649 GCA_041736365.1 Chromatiaceae bacterium
CGCCGTGCCACGCTACGCGGTCCGCCGGCGCTGGCCCCTCGCGCCTCCGTCGGACCTCGAGACGTGAGCATCCGCGACCCCTTGATAGCGGCCGCGAAACCGGCATGACGCCCGTGGTTCACGTGCTTCGGGTATGCGATACTGGCACGCTTTTTACACGCCCGGCGCCGCTTGACGGCACTCGACCCACTGGGTCGGGGTGGCGGCCGGGCCCATAAGACCGAAAGGCAACGGAGTCCACATGGACGAGAATCGAAAGAAGGCATTGGCCGCGGCGCTAAGCCAGATCGACAAGCAGTTCGGCAAGGGCTCCGTGATGCGCATGGGAGACATCGGTGCCGTGCGCAACATCGAGGTGGTTCCCACCGGATCGCTCGGCCTGGACTTAGCGTTGGGGATCGGCGGCGTGCCGCGGGGTCGGGTGATCGAAGTCTACGGACCCGAGTCCTCCGGCAAGACCACCCTGACGCTGCACATCGTCGCCGAGGCGCAGAAACTCGGCGGCACCGCGGCCTTCGTCGACGCCGAGCATGCGTTGGATCCAATCTACGCCGAGAAGCTGGGCGTCAACATGGACGAGCTGCTCGTGTCCCAGCCGGACACGGGCGAGCAGGCGCTGGAGATCACCGACATGCTGGTGCGCTCCGGGGCGGTAGACGTGGTGGTGATCGACTCGGTTGCGGCGCTGACGCCCAAGGCCGAGATCGAGGGCGAGATGGGCGACACCCACGTGGGTCTGCAGGCGCGTCTGATGTCCCAGGCGCTGCGCAAGCTCACCGGGAACATCAAGCGCTCCAACAGCATCGTCATCTTCATCAATCAGATTCGGATGAAGATCGGCGTCATGTTCGGCAATCCCGAGACCACCACCGGCGGCAATGCCCTGAAGTTCTACGCCTCCGTTCGGCTGGACATTCGGCGCATCGGCAGTATCAAGAAGGGCGACGAGGTCATCGGCAACGAGACCAAGGTCAAGGTGGTGAAGAACAAGGTCGCGCCCCCATTCAAGCAGGTGGAGTTCGATATCCTCTACGGCGAGGGAATCTCCCACGAGGGCGAGATCATCGATCTCGGGGTCGCCGAGGGCTTCGTCGAGAAATCCGGCGCCTGGTACAGCTACGACGGCAACCGGATCGGCCAGGGTAAGGACAATGTGCGCGTCTTCCTGCGCCAGAACCCGGAGATCTGCGCGTCGATCGAGGCCAAGATTCGCGAAAAGCGTCTGCCGGCGTCAGTCGCCGAGTCTGCTCCGGAGGCCCCGGCGGAGGTCTGAAGCTGAGCCACGAGGTTGATGATCAGGCCGCTGACGAAGCCGAGATCGAGCGCATGGCCCTGAAGCTGTTGGCGATCCGAGAGCACTCGCGCCGGGAGCTTGCCCGCAAGCTCCAGGCGCGCGGCTTCGCCGTCACCGGGATCGAGACGGTGCTTGATCGGCTCGCCGCCGAGGGCTCCCTCGATGAGGAGCGGATGCTGGCCGTCTACGTTGCCGAGCGGTTGGGCAAGGGCTTCGGGCCGCTGCGCATCCGCGCCGAGCTGCGCGAAAAAGGACTATCGGATTCCGCCATCGAGCCTCATCTCGAAGTGGTTGCCGACGACTGGCCGTTGCACTTGGCGCAGGCGCACGATCGCCGTTTCGGCGACAATCCGCCGCTTGACCAGGCGGACTACGGTCGGCGCGGGCGTTTCCTGGAGCAACGCGGTTTTCCGATTGAAATGATCCGGCGCTTCCTGCGTCGAAGCCACTGAGCGAGTGGCGTAAGCGGTTCCATCGAGTGCCTTCCATGATCACGAGTGCAGAGCTTCGCGCGAGCTTTCTCGACTACTTCGAGCAACGCGGCCATCAGCGCGCGCCGTCGAGCCCGTTGGTGCCGGCCGACGACCCGACCCTGTTGTTCACGAACGCCGGGATGGTCCAGTTCAAGGACGTCTTCCTCGGTCGCGAGCACCGCGACTATCGACGTGCGGTGAGCTCGCAGCGCTGCGTACGGGCCGGCGGCAAGCACAACGATCTCGAGAACGTCGGCTACACCGCTCGGCACCACACCTTCTTCGAGATGCTCGGCAATTTCAGCTTCGGCGACTACTTCAAGCGCGAGGCGATCGAATTCGCCTGGGACTACCTGACCCGGGTGCTGGCACTGCCGCCGGAGCGGCTATGGGTGACGGTGTTCACCGACGACGACGAGGCCGCCGAGATCTGGTTGAACGAGCTGCGCATCGACCCGAGCCGTTTCTCCCGTTGCGGCGCCAAGGACAACTTCTGGTCGATGGGCGAGACCGGTCCCTGCGGCCCGTGCTCGGAGATCTTCTACGATCACGGCCCGGAGGTCGCCGGCGGTCCACCCGGCTCGGAGGAAGCGGAAGGCGACCGCTACGTTGAGATCTGGAACCTGGTTTTCATGCAGTACAACCGGGACGCCGGCGGCAATCTGTCCCCGTTGCCCAGCCCCTCCGTCGACACCGGGATGGGGCTCGAGCGCCTTGCCGCCGTGATGCAGGGGGTGCACAGCAACTATGACATCGATCTTTTCCGGCACCTGATCGACGCGGCGGCCGAGGTTACGGGTTGCGCCGACCGCGGCGATCATTCATTGCGCGTCATCGCCGACCACATCCGCGCCACCGCGTTCCTGATCACCGATGGGGTCACGCCCGGAAACGAGGGGCGCGGCTATGTGCTGCGGCGGATCATGCGTCGCGCGATTCGCCACGGCTATCGCCTCGGCGCCACCGAGCCGTTCTTTTTCCGCCTGGTGGCGCCCCTGGTCGCCGAGATGGGGTCCGCCTATCCGGAGCTCGCGGCGGCCCGGGCACACGCCGAGCGGGTGATTCGTCTGGAGGAAGAACGTTTCGCCGAGACCCTCGAGCACGGCATGCGCATCCTCGACGACACCATCGGCGCGCTGAGCGGCAGCGAGATCCCCGGTGAGGCGGTATTCAGGCTCTACGATACCTACGGTTTCCCGAGCGATCTCACCGCGGACATTGCGCGCGAGCGCGGCCTAACCATTGATATGGAGGGCTTCGAGCGCGAAATGGGGCTCCAGCGCAAGCGCGCTCGGGCAGCGAGTCAGTTCGGCGCCGGGCAGACGGCCGAAATCGATTACCGGGGCGAAAGCGTCTTCCGGGGATACGTCGGCCTGCAGGAGACGGGCACCTTGGTCGCGCTCTATCGCGACGGCGAGCCCTGCGAGCGGCTGGCGGAGGGCGAGGAGGGACTTGTCATCCTGGACGTCACGCCCTTCTATGGCGAGTCCGGCGGTCAGGTCGGCGATCGCGGTTGGCTGAGCAGCGAGCGAGGCCGCTTTGAAGTCGGCGACACCCAGAAGCAGGGTGACGGGGCGATCTGCCACATCGGCCGCGTGACCGAAGGCGAGCTCAAACTCGGCGATCGGGTGGATGCGCGGGTCGACGGCGAGCGTCGCCTGGCGACGGCGCGCAATCACTCCGCGACCCACCTGCTGCATGCGGCGCTGCGCCAGGTGCTCGGCGATCACGTGCAGCAGAAGGGCTCCCTGGTCGGGCCGGATCGGCTGCGCTTCGATTTCTCTCACTACGAGGGCTTGAGCCGCGAGCAGGTGCTTGCCATCGAGCGACTGGTGAACCGGGAGATCCGCGAGAATCACGCGGTTGATACAAAAGTCATGGGCCTGGCCGACGCCAAGGCGGCGGGCGCGATGGCGCTGTTCGGCGAGAAGTACGCCGAGCAGGTGCGGGTGCTCAGCATGGGCGGGTTCTCCACCGAGTTGTGCGGCGGAACCCACGTCCGGGCCGTCGGCGACATCGGTCTGTTCAAGATCCTTTCCGAGGGCGGTATCGCATCCGGCGTACGCCGCATCGAGGCGGTTGCCGGGGCGCCCGCGTTGGACTGGGTCGAGGCGGACGAGGATCGCCTGTTGCGTCTCGCCGGACTGCTGAAAGGCGGGCGGGAAGACCTGGACCAGCGGGTCGCGCAGTTGTTGGAGCGCAATCGGCGGCTCGAGAAGGAGTTGGAGCAGCTCAAGGGCAAACTGGCATCCTCCGCCGGACAGGATCTTGCGGCGCAAGCGGTCGAGATCGACGGCATCAAGGTGCTGGCGGCGCGGCTCGAAGGCGCCGACGCCAAGGACCTGCGCAGCGCCCTGGACCAGCTCAAGGACAAGCTGGGCTCGGCGGTGGTGGTGCTGGCGACGGAGGCCGACGGCAAGGTCAGCCTGGTGGCCGGCGTAACCAAGAACCTGACCGATCGGCTCAAGGCCGGCGATCTGATTCGTGAGGTCGCGGCACGGGTCGGCGGCAAGGGCGGGGGGCGCGCCGACATGGCCCAGGCGGGCGGAAACGACCCGGCCGGGCTGCCAAATGCCCTCGCGATGGTGGACTCGTGGGTGCGCGAGCGCATCCAGTAGAAGGCGCGAGCCGCCCGGTCGCGGTCGCGCAGATTGGTTGCAGGTAGCCGCGGTAGCCGCGGACACTCGTAGTTGTTTGAGCTCGCGCCGAGGCGCGATGCCGGGGGGATTCTATGGCGCTGATCGTCCAGAAGTATGGCGGGACCTCGGTCGGCAGCATCGAGCGCATTCAGGCGGTGGCCGAACGCGTGAAGCGCTGGCTGGACGCGGGAAATCAGGTCGTGGTGGTGGTTTCGGCCATGTCCGGGGAGACCGACCGTCTGCTCGGGCTCGCCAAGCAGATCCAGGTTTGTCCGGTGCCGCGCGAGCTCGATGTGCTGCTTTCCACCGGCGAGCAGGTCACCATTGCGCTGTTAAGCATGGCGCTCGACGCCATTGGCTGCGCGGCCCGCTCCTACACCGGCGCGCAGGTGCACATCCTCACCGATAGCGCCCACAACAAGGCCCGCATTCGCGACATCGATGCCGCCCGGGTGCGCGCGGATCTTGATGCGGGTCGCGCGGTGGTGATTGCCGGCTTTCAGGGCATCGACGAGCAGGGCGATATCACCACCCTGGGGCGCGGCGGCTCCGACACCTCGGCCGTGGCGATCGCCGCGGCCATCAAGGCCGACGAGTGTCAGATCTACACCGACGTGGACGGGGTCTACACCACCGATCCGCGCGTCGAGCCCAAGGCGCGCAAGCTCGATCGCATCACCTTCGAGGAGATGCTGGAGATGGCGAGTCTCGGCTCCAAGGTGCTGCAGATCCGCTCGGTGGAGTTCGCCGGCAAGTACAAGGTTCCATTGCGCGTGCTTTCGAGCTTCGGTGAAGGCGAGGGCACGCTGATCACATTCGAGGAAGACGCCGTGGAAGATGCCAAGATCGCCGGTATCGCCTTCAGTCGCGACGAGGCCAAGCTCACCATCCTGGGGGTTCCGGACCAGCCCGGGGTGGCCCACAAGATCCTGGGGCCGATCTCGGACGCCAACATCGAGGTGGACATGATCGTCCAGAATATTGCCCCGGACGAGACCACCACCGACTTCACGTTTACTGTTCATCGCAACGACTACGCCCGCGCGCTGGAGATTCTGCAGGGTACCGCCGAACAACTGGCGGCGCGTCAGGTCGTCGGCGACGGGCAAATCGTCAAGATCTCGCTGGTTGGCGTGGGAATGCGCAACCATGCGGGCATCGCGAGCAAGATGTTCGAGACGCTGGCGAAGGAGGGGATCAATATCCGCATGATCTCCACCTCGGAGATCAAGATTTCGGTGGTCGTCGACGAAAAGTACCTGGAGCTCGGAGTGCGGGCGCTGCACGACGCCTTCGAGCTTGAGGGTACCATGTGAGCGCTGCGTCACAGTCCGACGCGGCTGAAATTGCCGATTAACGGCCTGCCGCAGCCGACAAGAAACGGTTTGCGAAGATTTTTGTCAATGCTTTCAGGCGAAACGACTGACAATCCGACGGGCGGTGCTGCTACAATCTCGCCCAGGCTAGTCGCCTGCCACTTGGTCTGGGTATGGTTCGGCCCTCGCGGCGACGCTTAGGATGAGGCGTCTGGCCACGAATCGGCGAGCCATCGATCGGAACTCGATAAGAAGGGAGCAAGAAACATGTTGATTCTGACTCGCCGAGTCGGTGAGACACTTATGATTGGCGACGAGGTTACCGTTACTGTCTTGGGCGTGAAGGGCAACCAAGTACGCATCGGCGTGAACGCGCCCCGTGATGTTGCAGTGCACCGCGAGGAAATCTACGAGCGGATCAAACGCGAGCAAGCAGCTGCGGCCGGCGCCGGCGCCGGTCACAACGGACAAGGCACCCAGCCCGATTGACTGGAATCCGGGTCCCAGCCGCGATAGAATCTCGCGCCTCCTGAACGCCGGCCGCTTCAACGCTGCCGGGTATCTGAAGGAGCCGTCGACGGCGGCTGGAGCCGGAACGACCGGTACCTGGTCGCGTTGTTCGAGAAATGTTTTTGGAGAGATGGCCGAGCGGCTGAAGGCGCTCCCCTGCTAAGGGAGTATGGGTCAAAAGCCCATCGAGGGTTCGAATCCCTCTCTCTCCGCCAATTTTTGCGAAAAACCGCTGAATTTATAATTTTTTAGCTGAAATGCTTAACAGGTTGCTCCCCGATCAGTCCCCGAGTCCGATAGCCGTCGTACCGCCTCGGCGGCAGTAAACCACTGCGCCATTTCGAACCGGGGACTCTTCCGCTCCGGATTCTCAGTCGTTCTCAAATCCAGCGTCTCGGCATTCCGTAATCGCGGTCCGTGGCTTTGGCTCTTTGGCGCCGCCTAAACGGCCGTCCTACCCAGCAACATCTCTGCCCGCGGGCTTCGCGCAGCGTTTGTCATGAGGCGTAAACCGAACCGCCATACTTGGTTCGGATTTGGCCGTTAGGATAGGGCGCAAGCGTGCCAACCTATACTGGAGTCCCCTATGCGCATTTTTCCCTTGTCGCCCATCCTTGCCTCTCTGTTGGCGGCGGCCGCCCAGGCGGATTGTCCCGCACCCGGGGGGGCTAGCCTGACGTCGGTGGAGCTCATCGGCATGGAGGCGCCGAGCACCAGTGCCGAGAAGGCCGACGTCTACAGCAATGCCGTGATGCGCGCGACCTGCACGGACGGCACCACCACCGATTACCCGCTGCGGTACCACCAGCTATTCGCCACCAGCGACCGTGTCGGTCCCAACATGGTGGGTGGCCTGTTCGACGTGAAGGGTGCGCCCCTGACCGACAACGATGGTCAGATGGCCTCGGATGCGCCGGATGGGACCTCCCTGATGTGGATCGAGGGACTTTCGGTGCCGGGCGCGGCAGGCAACCCCTTGGCGATGGTGACGCAGTTTGAGTACCGGGGGCTGCCGCCCAACGACGGAACCAGCGCGGGCTCCTTTTGGTCGAAGCTACCCGCCGCGATGGGACTCACCCTGCTTGACCAAGACCCGAGCAGCGGTTGGTTGACCGCCAAGGGCTATGAGTCGATCGACTTCTCCGGCGTCGATGGGGGCTGGATCCACTGCGGCTCGACGTTGTCCTACTGGAACACCCACATCGGCTCGGAGGAGTACGAGCCGGACGCCAAGGTGCGCGGCGACGGCACCAAGGCGGCCGACTCGGACGACCGCACGGATATCGCAAGCTTCAGCCGGTACTATTTCGGCGACCCCGGAACCGCCAACCCTTACCGCTACGGACTGGTGCCGGAAGTAACCCTCGGCGCGGACGGCAAGGCGCAGGTGCGCAAGCATTATGCGCCGGGCCGCTATGCCCGAGAGATGCTGATCTTCGCTCCCGACGGCCGCACCGCCATCGGCGGCGACGACGGCAAGAATACGGGCCTGTACATGTTCGTCGCCGATCGGCAAGGGGACCTCTCGGCCGGGACCCTGTATGGCGCGAAGCTTACCCAGACCGGCGCGGACAACGGGGGCAGCTTTGACCTGCAATGGATCAGGTTGGGTCACGCCAGCGATTCCGAGATCAAGGGCCTCGTCGACGGTGGCATTAGATTCAGCGACATCTTCGATGTCTCGGACACCGACCCCGGCGACGACAGCTACCGCAAGGTGGTCACCTATAACGGAACCGAATGGCTCCGACTCAAGCCCGGTAAGGAGCAGGCCGCCGCCTTTCTGGAGACCCGTCGCTACGCCGCGCTGTCGGGCGCGACCACGGAATTCTCGAAGATGGAGTACGTCGCCTACAACCATGCGGACAGGCGGTTCTATATCGTCATCTCTCGGGTCGAGGCGGGTATGAGCGATGGGGTCGGCGAAATCCAGTTGGACCGAAACGACGGCGGAATCATTCTGGATATGGCCACGGCGGGCGAGCGCAAGGACACCGCCGGGGCGGTGATCGAGAGCGAATTCGTCGGGACGACCCTGACTTCCATCCCCGAGCTGGTGGGCGGCTGGCTCGGTAAGGACAACAAGGACGCCGAGGGCAACGCCTGCGCCCAAGACCGGATCTGCGGACCCGACAATCTGGTGTACGTCGATCCGATCCGCACCCTGTTCATCGGCGAGGACACGGGCCGCCGGAACAACAACTACCTATGGGCCTTCAACATCGACACGCGGCGGCTCTCGCGCATCCTGTCGGCGCCCATGGGCGCGGAGGTGACGGGTTTGATGGTGGCGCGCGATTACAACGGCCACGCCTACATCATGAGCAACTTCCAGCACCCCGGGGAGGACGATCTCGAGGACTATACCGGGGCAGACAAGGCGCAAGTGCTCGCCCTCATCAACAGCCAGTGGGCGAACAAGAAGCGTGCCGCAATCGGCTACCTCGGCACCCCCGAGGGGGCCCTTCCGGCCTTGGTTTTCGGGTCGCAGGTCGCGGTTCAAACGCCGCCCGCCGCCCAATGAGCGGCGAGATCGCGATACGAATCCTCGCCGCCGCCGGGAATGCCGCGCAGCTCATACGACAACCGTAGGATGGGCAAAGCGCAGCGTGTCCATCGGCGGCGCGAGTGATGGGCACGGCCTATCGGCCGTTGCCCATCCACGGTTCTAGGGTGCTGCTCCGCGTTACGCCGCTCGGCGACGGCGAGCGGCGAATCGAATCAGCATGACCTTCGGGACCGACCCGGTCTTTCCCTTCACCAAGGACCTGGCCCGGCGCATGAAGGACACCGCGTACTTCGGCGTTCGCGCGCTTTGGGCGTGATACGCAGGTTTACCTGCCGATCCCAAACCGCCCGCGCCCTGAATCGGGCGAACGTCGGGTCGACGCCGGGGCGGTGACTCAGCAGGTGAACGTATCGTCGATCATCGGCAACGAGGGGTCGCTGCGGTTGCTGCGCAGGATTCGATCGAACCGCTGTGGGTCGCGCTCGGCGATCGCCACGTAGTCCGCCACAACACCGGCCCAGTCGGACCCACCGTGCTGCTTGAGCTCGGCAATCGCGACCAAGAGCAGCTTGATGGCGGCGCGCAGCTCGGCATCCCTCGCCTCGTGATAGTGGCCGACCAGCTCGCCGAATAGGGCCTCAACGCGCTCCATTGGGGTCATGAGCATTCCTCCCGGGCGGTTGATCCGCAAGTGGGGTGGGCCGCGCCAATAGGCAGCCCGCAGGCGGTGCGGCGCTGCAGGATCGTCGCGCGCGGTTCCGAACCGGGTTCCACGGGGCCGGGCGCGTCCATCCGCGTCTAGGCGCCGGCCGCGCCGACGGCGGCTGGAGGCGCTTTGATCAGAAAGTCGGTGTTTGCTTCCGTCTTGAGAAGCTCGGCAAATCGCTTGCGGAGCTTGGGAATCTCGAACAGGCTGCTGAAGCTGTGTTTCTTGCAGCTCTTCACCAGGGACGAGGGATCGAAGTAGGCCTTCGCGTTGTTGACCGTCAGCACGAACGGTGGCTTGCCCTCCGCGGCGAGCATGTAGCTCATGATCAGCGCACCGGTGCGATGATTTCCCTCGATAAAGAGCTGGGGCTGGGACAGGATGTGGATATAGGCGCCGGCGGCACGACGCCATACGGGGCCGTCTTTATGGTCCGCCAGGTATCCCATCAGTGCACGCACCCCGCCGGGGTTGGAGTCGTCGTAAAAGCGCCGCTCCGTCTCATCGACATGGGGTAGGCAGTCGTCGTAGATCACCTCGTCGGTGCCGCACAGCACCAGGTTGTTGAGCTGGAGCATGTGCCGGGAGTTGCCGAGCGCGAGTGGGTCGATTCCGGCCGCGAGCAGTGAGTTGGCGTACTCGTAGCCCGCCAGCATGTTCCCCAGCACCAGATCGCTTAGGGGGTCGCGCGGGGTGTCCAGCGTGTCGTTGATGCGGTTGAAGTCCTGCTGTACCGCTCGCAGCGAGTCTTCGATGGCCTCGAGATCGAGAAGCGTCTTTCCCAACTCCAAGCCTCCTCGGGGCCCCGTTTTACGTTGCGCTTGGATCGGATGATCCTTGCTCAATGACTTGGTCGGCCGCGGTCGGTCTTATCCACCGAGCGATGGGGAATCCGGAGGAGCCTCCGCGAGTCGCGCCTCGGGGAGCGCGAGCCGAGTCAGGCCGGAAACGGGAGGCATCCGATGCGGCGGGCCGGCCATCCCGCGCGCGGCGGAACCCTAATCAATGCGTGCCAGCGCATCTTTCGCCCGGCTGATCATGGTTGGCGGCACGGGGATGTAGCCCATGGACTCGGCGATGGGCTGACCTTGCTCGAGGCCCCAGCCGATGGCCTCCTTCATCGCCCGGGCCTTTGCCGGATCGGCGTAGTGCTCGTTGAGCAGGATCCAGGTATAGCTGGCGATCGGATAGGCGCCGGCCCCTTCCGGGTCGGGTATGAACACGCGCAGGTCGTCGGGGATCTCTTTAGCCGATGCCAACGCCGCCTGGCCCGTCCGCGGGCTCGGCGCCACCGGCTCGCCGGCCTTGTTCGTCAGGGTTGCAATCCGGAGTCCGAGTCGATTCGCGAACTCGTACTCCATATAGCCGATGGCGCCGTCCGTGATCTCGACGCGTTGGGCGACTCCCTCGTTCCCCATCACGTTCATGGCGCTCCCGGGCCAATCGATCACCTTGCCGACCCCGGGACCCTGCTCCGCCCACCAGGGGCTAATGGCCGCCAGGTGATTGGTGAAGATGAAGGTCGTGCCGCTGGAATCGCGTCGCACCACCGGGACGATGTCCAGTGGGGGCAAACTCAGACCCGGATTGGATGCGGCAATGCGGGGATCGTTCCATTTGTGGATCTTGCCGGCGAAGATGTCCCCGTAGACGTCGCGATCCAGGGTCAAGCCGGCTTCCACGCCCGGAATATGGTAGGCGAGCACCACCATTCCGGCTGTCATGGGGATCATCACCACGCCGCGCGCCGGATCGACCTTTGCCAGCTCGGCGTCGCTCATGGCCGCGTCGCTGGCGCCGAAATCCACGCTTCCCGCCAGGAAGCGCTTGATGCCCTCGCCGCTGCCCACCCCCTCATAGGTGAAGCTGACGCCCGGTTGCTCCTTTCGGTATTCCTCGATCCACCGCGCGTATAGCGGCTGCGGGAATGTGGCTCCCGCGCCATGGATGACCAGGCCGGTCTGCGCGTCGCCGCTTTGGGCGGCCTTGTCCCCGCAGGATGTCAGCAGCGCGCCCAGCAGTATCGCGCCGGCGACGCCGGCGATGCCCGTCGTGCACTTCATGGGGTGACTCCAGTCGTGGTGTCGTCAGCTGAACTCGCCGGAGATGTATTCCTTGGTGAGCTGCTCGCGGGGATTCTTAAAGATCTGCTCGGTGGGACCCATCTCCACCAGGTAGCCGGTGCGTCCGCCCTTGGAGATGTCCACCGAGAAGAAGGCGGTGGTATCGGCCACTCGCGTTGCCTGCTGCATGTTGTGTGTGACCAGCGCCAAGGTGTAGCGCTGTTTGAGCTCGAGCATCAGCTCCTCCACCTGACGGGTGGCAATGGGGTCGAGCGCGGAGCAGGGCTCGTCCATCAACAGCACGTCGGGCTCGGTGGCGATGGCGCGGGCGATGCACAAGCGCTGTTGCTGTCCGCCCGAGAGCGAAAGTCCGCTGTTCTTGAGCTTGTCCTTGACCTCCTTCCACAGCGCGGCTCGCTCCAGGGCCTTCTGCACCTTCTCCTCAATGTCGCCCCGGAAGCGATTGAGCCGGAGCCCGAACGCCACGTTGTCGTAGATGCTCATGGAGAAGGGATTGGGCTGCTGGAACACCATGCCGATGTAGCGCCGTACCACCACCGGGTCAACGTTTTTGGCGTAGACGTCCTGTCCGTGGTAGATGACGCTGCCCTCGAATCGGAACACCGGGATCAGGTCGTTCATGCGGTTGAGGCTGCGCAGCACCGTGGACTTACCGCAACCGGAGGGGCCGATGAAACCGGTGATCTTGTTCTTCTCGATCGGTACCTGGCTGTCGCGTACCGCCAGGAAGTCCCCGTAGAAGATCTTCGCGACATTGCAATCGATGACGACGTTGCCGGCCGCGGCCTGGAACGGCTCCGCGACGAAGATCGCCTCTGCTGCTGCACTCATGGTTCCGATACCTCGGTAATGAAATCAGACCCTGGGCTGGCCGACCAGGCGCGCCAGGATGTTGAACACCAGCACGATCAACACCAGGGCCAGGGACGCCGTCCACGCCAGCTCGATCTGGTTCGGGAAGGGCATTCCGGAGAAGTTGTAGATCAGGATGGAGAGCGAGGCGGTCGGCTCGCTCAATTGGGAGATGTAGTAGTTGCTGAAGAGCGCCGTGAACAGGAGCGGGGCGGACTCGCCAGCCGCGCCGGCGATGGCCAGCATGACGCCGGTCAGGATGCCCGGGAGCCCGGTCGGAAGCACCACCTGCCAGATCACCTGGGTGCGGGTGCAGCCCATGCCGTAGGCGGCGTCCTTCATGCGCTGGGGCACCTGAGCCATCGCCTCCTCGGCGGCCAGGACCACGGTTGGAAGCATCAGCACGGCCAGCGCGACGCCACCGGCCCAGGCGGAGTAGCCGAACCGTACCACCAATACCGCGTAGACGAAGACGCCGGCGAGGATGGACGGAAATCCGGTAAGCACCTTGGCGAGGAAGCGCGAGGTGGTCGCCACCTTGCTCTTGGGATCGAGCACGCCGAGATAGATAGCGGCCAAAATGCCCAGCGGAATGCTGAGCACCGAGGCGATGCCGACCATCACCAGGGTGCCGACGATGGCCGGACCGATACCGCCGCCCTGCTCGAAGCCGGCGGGCGGCAACCCGGTCAAGACCTCCGCGAAGTCCGCGCCGAAGAGCCGGGTTCCGCCCTGAATCAGCAGCATGTAGATGACCGAGATAAGCGGCACCGCGGCGAGCACGGCGGTCAGCCATGTCAGCCCGGTGAGGATGCCGCTCTTCAGGGCGCGGGGCTCGAAGGCCCGTCGGCCCAATTGGGGGATGGGGCGCGGCAGCTCGGCCAGCGCGATATCGATGTCGCTCATCGCTTACCCTCGAACTTGCGGATCGTGTGCTGCTGCACCGCGAGACCTACGACATTGACGATGAAGGTGATGGCGAGCAGGACCACGGCGGCGTACATCAGGGCCTGAACCTCGATCTGTCCGGCCTCCGGGAAGCTGGACGCCAGGAGGGATGCCAGGGTGTTTGCCGGTGCGAAGAGCGAAACGCTGATCTGATTGGAGTTGCCGATCAGCATGGCGAGCGCCATGGTCTCTCCCAGGGCGCGGCCGAACCCCAGCACCAGTGCCGCCAGGATGCCGGAGGAGGCGGTCGGCAGCATGACCTTGAGGATCGCCTCCCAACGGGTGGTGCCCATGCCGTAGGCGGCCTCCTTAACCTTGTAGGGGATGCGCCGGAAGGCATCCACGGAGATCGCCGCGACCGTCGGCAGGATCATGATCGCGAGCACCAGGGCCGCGGGGGCCATGCCGGGCCCGGAGAGGTCGGTTCCGAACAGGGGGAACCAGCCGAATTGCTCGTGCAGCCACTCGGCGCCGGGCTTGAGCAGCGGAATCAGGACGTAGATGCCCCAAAGTCCGAACACCACCGAGGGGATGGCCGCAAGCATCTCGACGATGGTGCGGAACACGGTCGCAAGCCGGTGGTGGATGAAGTCCTGGGTTAGAAAGATGGCAATGGCGATGCCGAAGACACCGCCCAGGATCAGTGCCAGCACTGAGCTGTAGAGCGTGCCCCAGATCTCGGGAAGCACCCCGAACTCGCCCTTGTTGACATTCCAGGTGGTCCCGGTGACGAAGCTCGTGCCGTATTCCTGCATCGCCGGCGCCGCCTCGCGACCGATCTCCCACAGGATGTAGGCGGTGAGGGCGATGATCAGGAACGCGCTGGTCCAGGCTACCCCGCGGAACACACGGTCCCGGGTATACTCACCCGACGATGGCGGCCCGGAGATCGAGCTTGAGGTACCCGCGCCTTGGAACAGTTTGGACATGATCTTCGCTATGCGGTGTCGGGCGGTTGGGGTTTGCCCGGTGTGGTTGAGCTGGCGAGGGGGCACATGCGCGCGATGCCCCGGGAGCGCTGCCGGCCGAGTTTGCGCAAGCAGTCACACTACCAGCCCATTGTTTCCAAATGACGAAGGAAAAATGACCGATGCGGATCCAGGCTCCGCGTGTACGTGGATTCCGTGCGGGCGACCGTCGTCGCCTGTTTGAGGCAGGTCTACCCGCCGCGGAGCGTTTGGGAATTGGCGGTCCCGGTGGGGGCCGAAACAACAACCGGGACGGGTCGTGTGACCCGCCCCCGTGTTGGTGGTGTCTAGTGAGCGCTTACTGGATGAACTTCGCCGCGTCGAGGACCTTCTCCTGGACGTTCTTGGGCAACGGGATATAGCCCATGGAATCGGCCATCTCCTGGCCTTCCTTCACGCCGTACTCGACCATCTTGCGCAGGGCCTCGGCCTTGGCGTCGTCCTGATCCTTATAGAACAACATCCAGGTAAAGGTCGCGATCGGGTAGGCGTCGGCACCGGCGGGATCCCAGACCCAGGCGACGAGATTGGGTACATCGCTGCCGGGCAGGGTGCCTTCGGGGAACTCGGCGGACGCGAGGGCGGCGGCGCCGCTTTCCGGTCCGGGGGAGACGAAGTTGCCGGACTTGTTTTCCAGCTTCGCGACCTGCTTCCAACCGGTCAGCTTGGCGAAGCCGTACTCGACATAGCCGATGGCGCCTTCGTTCTGCTGGACTTGCGCGGTTACACCGTCGTTCTTAGGGGCCGCAATAAAGCTACCGCTCTTGGGCCACGCGGGGGACTTCGACTGGCCCACCGCCTCCTTGAAGTCCGGGCTGATCGCAGCGAGGTGACCGGAGAAGACATAGGACGTCCCGGAGGAATCGGAACGGGTCACCACCGTGATCTTCTTGTCGGGCAGGTCGACGCCGGGATTCGCCTTGGCGATGGCGGGGTCGTTCCACTTCGTGATCTTGCCGGTAAAGATGGCCGGATACACGTCGCGAGGCAGATTGAGCGACTTCACGCCCTTGAGGTTGTAGATCAGAACGATCTCGCCGGCGGTCATCGGCAGCAGCACGACACCCTGGGATACCTTGGCCATCTCCTCGTCCGACATGGCCGCGTCGGAGGCGGCGAAGTCGACGGTGCCGTTGATCAGATCCTGGATGCCGGCGCCCGAGCCCTTGGACTGATAGTCGATGCGGTAGTCCTTGTTGGCGGCGCTGAAGTCCTTGAACCATTTCGAGTAGATCGGGAACGGGAAGCTGGCGCCGGAGCCGTTCAGCTTGACATCCGCGCCGACGGTGCCGGACACGCCGAGGAGGGTCGCGAAGCCGACGGCGAACGCCGTCGTCAGAAGCGGTGACTTACGCATGCTTGAGCTCCAAGAGTTGATTGATGGTGATAGGTGAATGAAGCAGGTTGTAGATGGTCGCCGAAAAGAACGACGGACCGGTTAAGACACCGTGACGTCTTGGTGACGCCCGATTCGGGCAATCGAGGAAGCGTCGGCCCGGAGGAGAGGGGAGCGCGCGTCGCGCTCGAGGAGCGCTTAAACTGGCCGGATCTTCACAACCGATTAAAGGTCATCACCATGGCGGTCGAGCGCGAAATCGCAGGACACAGCTACGTCTTCGATGTGGACTACGGCGAGGAGGCCGCCGCCGCGCGCATCATCGTGCGCTGCGCCGACGGCGGCACGGAAGGGCTGTTTCTGGTCTTCGCCGATGGCTCCCTGGAGCCCGCCGACGATCTGCCGGGGTTTGGTCCCAATCCCGCGTCGCGCAGCGGATTGTGGCCCGAGCCGCCGGAGGAGTTGATCGCCGACGCTCGCAAGATCGCGGAGCTCAAGGGGGCGGATGGCTGAGTCGATCCCCTTGGGTGGCGCGTCTCCGAACGCCGCGAACGGAACAGGAGGGCGCGCACCGAAGCGCAAGGTGCTACCCCAATGAACGCCGCGGGGCGTCCGTGCTCGGCTCGGGTCGCTTAAGGTGAACGGCGCCGCATCGCACCGGACCGCCGTGTTTCCCCGGCTGCTCGCCCAAGCGATGGGCGTCGCTGCATTGTTCGTCTTTGCCGCCGGGATCGAGCACGTCGAGTGCTGGGGCCTGCTCGTACTCTCGGCGCTGGTCGCTTGGCCACTCTGGGTCTATCGAACCGAGGTGGTCTTATTCGATCGGCGGATGGCACTGGAGCATTTGACCCGGCCCGAGAGCGGCCTGCGGCGCTGGCTCTGGGCGGGCACGCTCACCCGTGTGCTGCAGGTTGTGGTGTCCTTGTTCCTCGCCCTGGTGCTGCTGCTTCTGGCCGCGCGACTAGCGGCCGAGCACTGGGCGGTGCTGGCGGCGGACGTGCTGATCCTGTCGCT
>JBGSTR010000122.1:0-1735 GCA_041736365.1 Chromatiaceae bacterium
GCGGGCGCGGCAAGCGTCGATTGACCGCACCGATGCCGGGGTCCGGCCGCTCGAAGCTCAACCGGTCTTGGGGCGCGTTGCCAGCCAGTCCGGCATTCGCAGGTCCCAGTGAATGGCCGCGGCGCGCAGCGCGAAGATCGCCATCCCGCAGATCAGGGCGCCCAACTGGCGCTGGTCCGGCAGCCATTCCAGCACCAGGACGTAGCCGGTCGAGCCGAGCAGAACCGGCACGGCGTAGAGCTCGCGCTTCATCAACAGGTTTTGGTTTCCCGCCATCACGTCGCGCATGAGTCCGCCGCCGATGGCGGTGACGATGCCCAGCAGAACCGGGGCCACCGGAAGTCCGAATCCCTGCGCCCAAGCCTTGTCGGTCGCCTGGATCGCGAACAGCGCCACGCCCAGGGCATCCAGATAGAGCATCAGCGCGTAGATCTCCTTGCGGGTAAAGAGCGAGTTGGCCGCGAAGGTCACGACGCTGCCGCCCAGGGCGATCCAGATGTAGGTCAGGTCCGTCGACCAGAACACGGGCACGCCGAGGATCAGGTCGCGGATGGTGCCCCCGCCGATGGCCGTGATCACGCCCATCACGCAGGCCCCGAACAGGTCGATGCCGCGCGGGGCCACGGCGAGCACGGCGGTGACCGCGAACGCCAGGGTGCCGGCGAATTGGATGACGGTTTGGATTTCCTGCAGCTGCATGGTGCGCTCGTGCTCCGCGCCTGCCCCCGGGGCGCCCAATGCGGGGCACAAGTGGGTCTGAGCCGGCTCCTCGTCAGGCCTCGCGACGCCATACCAGGATGCGGTTGTTGACCGGCATCTGGTGGTCGGCGATCAACGTGAGACCATTCTCGGTGCCGAGCAGGCGCAGGTCCTCGAGATCGCGCACACCCATGCGCGGATCCCGCGCGCGCAGCCAGTCGTCGAAGCGGGCGTTGCTCTCGCTGGTGTGTCTTCCCGCGACCTTGAACGGACCATAGAGGGCAAACGACCCACCGCCCGCGAGGATGCGGCCAACGCCCCGGAACATCGCCGCGACCTCGTTTGCGGACATGATGTGTGCCGTGTTGGCGCTGAACGCACCGTCGAAGCCGGCGTCCGGCCAAGTGTCGTTGACGTCCAGCGTCAGCGGCGCGGCCAGATTCGGCAGCGCGGCCTCTCTCAGCCACAGTTGAATCCCGGGCAGGTTGGCCTCCACGTCGCTGGTGTGCCAGATCAGATGCGGCATGGCCGCGGCGAAATAGATGGCGTGTTGTCCGGTCCCGGTGCCGATCTCAAGGATGCGTTTGGTGTTGCGAAACAGCGGCTCGATTACCCCGAGAATGGGCTCCCGGTTCTCGTCGCACGCCGCCGAATAGGGTCTATCGAAGTGGATCATGGGTTTGCCAAGGGAAGGTGGACGGCGAAGCACGGAAACATCGAAGCAGCCGGTTAAGAGTCGATCACCCGACCGGCGGCCAAAATGGGTCGGGTCGGCCGATCCGATCCGTTATTATGCCCGTCAGACTCCGATAGCCACAGCAGCGACTTGAACAGGACAGACCGTACCCTACGCGCGAGCGCCTCTCGACGACGCGGCCGGCAATTTGGCCGGTTGCCGGCGGTAGGCCTGTTTGCCGGCTTGCTGCTCAGCGGCTGTGCGGCGATGGATTCGCTGCGCGGACGGGATGGGCCGGCGCCCCCGGGGCACGGTACGGCCGATGCGATGGTGCCGCAACCCGGGTCTCCGGCGGCCGGT
>JBGSTR010000127.1:0-1990 GCA_041736365.1 Chromatiaceae bacterium
TGCCGCGGCAGCGGAGCAGATCGCCGAGAAGGCCGCCCTGGTGGCGGATACCGCGTCCGCGCTGGACGAGGCCCGCAGCGGGAAGGAGGAGGCCAAGGTCGACCTGCTCGAGGATGTCACCGGTCTGCGCGAGGAACGCACGCGGCTGCTGGATAATATGCGCGTCACGGTCGACGAGCTCGAAGCCAAGACCGACGCGGAGGATACCGACACGCAGGCGGTGATCCGCGACCACCGCCTGTACATCACGGGTGTGTCCGGCATCAATCTGGATGTGACCGACTCCACCTCCGCATGGGTCTCCATCAAGGGCTGGCTGACCTCCGACGAGGGGGGGAAACGCTGGCTTCGCAACCTGTCCACCTTCTTCGGCATCCTGATCCTGGCTTGGGCGGTCTCGCGAATCGCCAGTGCCCTGATGCGCAAAGGTCTCGGCAAGGTTAGTTTGCCGTCGCTGCTCTCCGACTTTCTGGTCAAGACGGTGCGTTGGCTGGTGCTGTTCATCGGCGTCATCTGGGCGTTGTCGGCGCTTGAGGTGAGTGTAGCCCCGCTGCTCGCATTGGTCGGCGCGGCCGGTTTCGTGATCGCCTTTGCGATGCAGGACTCGCTGTCGAATTTCGCCAGCGGTCTGATGATTCTGCTGTTCCGGCCCTTCGATACGGGCGACGTGATCGACGCCGGCGGCGTTTCAGGCACCGTAAGCTCGATGAACCTGGTGTCGACGACGGTCAAGACGTTCGACAACAAGATGATGGTGGTGCCCAACAACAAGATCTGGGGCGATGTAATCACCAACGTGTCGGACGCTCCCGAACGCCGTGTCGACATGGAGTTCGGGATTGGCTACGACGATGACGTCGACCGCGCCCAGCGGATCCTGGAGGAAATCGTCAACGGCCACCCGAAGGTATTGAAAGAGCCGGCTCCGACCATTCGCATGAACGCGCTGGCGGACTCGTCGGTCTTGTTCATTTGCCGGCCTTGGGTCAAGGCCGCGGATTACTGGGGCGTTTATTGGGACGTCACCAAAGAGGTCAAGCAACGCTTCGACGAGGCCGACATCGGGATCCCGTTCCCGCAACAAGATGTTCACCTCTATGTTGCGGACGGCAAGGCGAAGGAGGCCCTGGGGCGCCTCGCGACGGCCGAGTGAGCACACGTGGGGACGCTGCTCGAATCGATCGCGAAGTCCGGTTGAAGGTAAACTCGCCGGATGAAGTCCTGTCGCGATCATTCGATTCCGCCGTCCCAGCGGGCAAGCCTGCTCTTGCTCGCCGTGTTGTTGCTGTCCGGTTGCGCCAAGATCACCGCCTTACCCGGCCAGATCGCGGAGCTAACCGGTCTCGAGTCCGCTCCCGACGCGCCTCAAGCCGAGCCGCCGACCACTGGTTGGGTGCCGGCGGATGCCGCCCTGGGGCACCCGTCGCAACGGTCCGAGGAATCCGGCCGCGCGGCCGACGACAAGACCGCGGCTCAAGCGCAGGGTGCAGCGAAAGCGGATGCCAAGTCCGCCGACGCGGACGCCAAACCCGCGGTTGAGCCAAAGAGCGCATCAAAGGGCAAGCCGGACGGCGATACCGTGGCCAAGGCCGCCGCCGAGCCGGTCCCCAACGGAGCCCCCGAGCACGCGAGCGCCGGCACCGATGGCGCCAACTCCGCACCGGGCACGCCTCCAGCCGGTCCCGAGTCACCGGTACAAGACGGGCCGATCTTTACCTTCGTCCTGCTCGGCGACACCCTCACCGACATCGAGGGGCAGGGGGTGGAGCGTTACCGGCAGCTGCTGTGGGTAATCCAGGCGCACGCGCTGCACGCCGCGGGCGATGGCCCGGCACATACCTTCGTGGTTCCCGCCCGATTGGATCGGGAGGGTAGACCCTTGCTCGACCAAACGGATCTGCGCCTATCGGCGATGTCGCGCGCCGCGATCGCCGACGACCTCAGGCGCAGCGGACGCGGGGTCGAGGCCCTGCGGCTTGCCGAGCGGCCG
>JBGSTR010000154.1:0-2103 GCA_041736365.1 Chromatiaceae bacterium
AGATCCAGGGGCAGGCAGTCGAGCAGGGTGGTGCGCATGCGATCGCGCCCGGCGCGAACCGTGGCGCGGATGCGGCTAACCGGCGCGTCGGAGGTGAGACGCGACCAAGCATCCGCCGCGGTGCGGTCGAAGTAGGTCTCGAGCTCGCCGCGTCGCTCTTGATACGACGGGTTTTCCATCGGTCGATACCCCCTCAGTCGAAGCCGAGAAAATCGAAAATATCGCGGTCGCGCATGGGTTCTACCGCCAGGGGCTCGGTTCCGGCCCACAAGGTGGTGGCTAGGCGCATGTATTCGGCGCGGGCGAGCTCGACCTCGTCGCTCGCGTCCATTTCGAACAAGGTGGATTTTTTCAGCCGGCTGCGGCGGATCACGTCCAAGTCCGGAAAGTGCGCCAGACGCTTCAAGCCGACGGCGTCGCTGAAGCGGTCGATCTCGTCGGTGTCGGCGCTGCGGTTGGCGATGATTCCGCCCATCCGCACCCGGTAGTTCTTGGCCTTGGCGAGGATCGCGGAGGCGATCCGGTTCATGGCGAAGATCGAATCGAAGTCATTCGCGGTGACGATCAGCGCCCGGTCCGCATGCTGCAGGGGCGCGGCGAAGCCGCCGCAGACCACGTCGCCCAGCACGTCGAAGATCACCACGTCGGTATCCTCGAACAAATGATGCTGTTTCAAGAGCTTCACGGTCTGACCGACCACGTAGCCACCGCAGCCGGTGCCCGCCGGGGGGCCCCCCGCCTCGACGCACATCACCCCGTTGAAGCCTTCGTAGCAATAGTCCTCGGGCCGCAGCGCCTCGGGGTGGAACTGCACCGACTCCAGGGTGTCGATCACGGTCGGCACCAGGCGCTTGGTCAGGGTGAAGGTCGAATCGTGCTTGGGGTCGCAGCCGATCTGAAGCACCCGTTTGCCGAGCATGGAGAAGGCAACGGACAAGTTGGACGAGGTGGTGCTCTTGCCGATTCCGCCCTTGCCGTAGACGGCAAAGATCTTTGCGGTACCGGTGTCGATGGGTACGTCCATCTCCACCTGCACGCTGCCCGCGCCGTCGCCCGGGCCTCCGCGTCTTACTGGGATGCTCAAATCGTTCATGCGGCGGCTTCCTGGTAAACGCCCTCGAGACGGTCTTCGAGCTCTTCCCCGGCACGCCGCAATGCCTCCAGCGTTTCGGGATCCGGGCTCCAGTACTTCCGTTCGTGGGCCTCGATCAACCGATTCGCCACCTTGGCGGATGCGGTGGGGTTGAGCTCGGCGAGACGTCTGCGCATGACGTCGTCGAGCACGTAGGTCTCGGTGAGTCTTTGATAGACCCAAGGCGCCACCTGACCGGTGGTGGCGGACCAGCCGACGGTGTTGGTCACGTGGGTCTCGATTTGGCGCACGCCCTCGTAGCCGTGCTCCAACATGCCCTCGTACCACTTTGGATTGAGCATGCGGGTGCGGGTCTCCAGGGTCACCTGCTCCGCCAGGGTGCGGACCACGCCGTCGCCCTGGGTCTGGTCCCCGATGTAGACCGGGACCTCGCTCCCGCGGCTGCGGCCCACCGCCCGACTGATGCCGCCGAGGGTGTCGAAATAGTGGTCGATGGAGGTTACGCCGAGCTCCACCGAGTCCAGGTTCTGGTAGG
Source organism: Chromatiaceae bacterium (assembly GCA_041736365.1). Classification (GTDB taxonomy): domain Bacteria; phylum Pseudomonadota; class Gammaproteobacteria; order Chromatiales; family Chromatiaceae; genus JBGSTR01. The sequence goes on from JBGSTR010000154.1 coordinate 1,629, forward strand.
CCAGGTCCACGGTGCTCAACACGCTGCCGAGGAGCTTAGGCTGGGCCACGGGTGCCCCGGAGCGCCCGTATGCGAAGCATTTGCGACGGGTGTAGGTCTCCGCCAGCTCGTCGCCTTCGTCCCAGCGACTGCTGTCCACGAGGTAGTTCACGTTGGCGCCGTAAGCACCGTCGGCGTTGCTGAACACGCGCAATGCGGCGGTCTCCAAGTCACCGCCGTTCTCCAACTGGTAGGCCAACGCGTGTTTGCGCACGAAGTTCTGCTCCGCGGGCTCGTCCGCACAGGCGGCGAGATAGGAGGCCTCGGCCAGGAGGTGTGTCTGCAGCGGAAGTAGATCCCGGAAGATGCCGGACAGGGTCACGACCACGTCGATCCGCGGGCGCCCCAGCTCCTCCAACGGAATGAGCTCGGCCCCGCACAGTCGCCCGAAGCCGTCGAAGCGCGGGCGCGCGCCGATCAGCGCCAGCGCCTGCGC
>JBGSTR010000176.1:0-1996 GCA_041736365.1 Chromatiaceae bacterium
CCGCGCCCGCTACGCCGGGCAGCTCGATGGGCTCGACCCCGGACAGGTCCTCGAGCTTCTCGGTATTGATCACCGCCGTCAGCGGGTGCAGGGGTACGGCCGAGCCGGTATAGCCGGTGCCGCCACCGCGCGGGATCAGGGTCAGACCGCAGTCGATGCAGGTCCGCACGATGGCCGCGACCTCGGCCTCGGTATCCGGGGAGATCACCACGAACGGCAGCTCGACCCGCCAGTCGGTCGCGTCGGTGGCGTGGGAGACGCGCGCCAGGCCGCCGAAATCGAGATTGTCGGCACGGGTGACGCCGGACATCGCCTTGCGCAGGCGCTCGCGCTGGTTGCGCTCGGTCTCGAACCAGTCGCCGAAATCCCGCACCGCCGCCCGCGCCGCGGCGAGCAGCTCCGCGGCCTGTTGATTCTCGTTGAGGCGTTGCTCGAATTGGTCCAGCCGGTGATCCAGTGCCTGGAGCAGCAGTGCGCGGCGCTTCGGGTTCTCCAGCAGGTCGTCCTGAAGGTAGGGGTTGCGGGTGACGACCCACATATCCCCCAGCACCTCGAACAGCATGCGCGCGGATCGGCCCGTTCGGCGCGTGCCGCGCAGCTCCTCGATCAGGCGCCACATGGGGGCGCCGAGGAAGCGCAGCACGATCTCCCGATCCGCGAAGGACGTGTAGTTGTAGGGAATCTCGCGGATTCGCTGGGGGGCGTGGGACATCTGAGACGGGCGGCCGGTTTATTGCAGTGCACAAAATGGTACTGCAAAGCGCGACTCCAATGGCCATAGCACTTGAAAGCGAATGCGCAAGCAACGAGGATTGGCGCACGCGTAAATCGCGCATTCCCCCCGACACCGCGGCTTCGCCGGCGTCGGGTCCATTTCGTCTCGCGTTGGAGACCCGTCGTATGACGTACTCGCGTTACTTGGCCGTTTCCGCCCTATTGGTCGTGTCCAGCGCCGCGCTGGCTGGCGAATTCGACGATGCCGTCGACTACCGACATGGGGTGATGAACGTCTTTTCTTGGAACCTGGAGCACATGGGCGAGATGGTGAAGGGCAAGATCCCCTTCGACGCCGCCGCGTTCAAAGGCTACGCGACCGATCTCTCGGCCGCGTCCCACCTTGACGTGCTGAAGGGCTTCCCGAAGGACTCGCTGAACGAGGACAGCGACGCCGTTCCGGAGATCTGGGAGAAATGGTCGGACTTCGAGTCCAAGCTCAAGGACCTCCGAGAGCAATCGGCCAAGCTGGCCGAGGTCGCCGCGGGCGGCGACGAGGCGGCGATGAAGGCCCAGTTCGACGAGACCCGCGGCACCTGCAAGTCGTGCCACAAGGCCTTCAAGGAGAAGTAGAACCACTCGGCGCCGTGAATCCACCGCGGCACGGCGTCTTTCTGGACCTCGGCAGCATAGACCGCGGGGACATGGATCTGTCGCGCCTGCGGCAGACCTGTCCGCGCTGGGACCTACACCCGGCGACGCGACCCGAGCAGGTCGCTGGGCGCATCGCCGGGGCCGACCTGGTAGTGACCAACAAGGTGGTGCTCGGCCGCGATCTGATTCGCGGCGCGAGCTCTTTACGTCTGATCTGCGTCGCCGCAACCGGCACCAACAACGTGGATCTGGAGAGCGCACGCGAATTGGGAATCGAGGTGCGCAACGTGACCGGCTACGGCACGCCGTCGGTCGTACAGCACGTATTCGCATTGATGCTGGCGCACTTCACCCGCTTGCCTGACTGGCTCGCGTCCGTGCGCGCCGGCGATTGGTCGCGTAGCGAGCATTTTTGTCTGCTCGATCACCCGATCGAGGAGATCGCCGGCCGCACCATGGGTATCGTCGGTCTCGGCGAGTTGGGCCGAGGTGTGGCGAGCGTCGCCACGGCCATGGGGATGCGGGTGCTGGTCGCGCAGCGTCCGGATGGCGAGCCGCGCCCGGATCGGCTGCCGCTGGCGGAGCTGCTGCCGCTGGTGGATGTGCTGACCCTGCACTGCCCGCTGAC
>JBGSTR010000228.1:0-3253 GCA_041736365.1 Chromatiaceae bacterium
CAACGTGGTGTCGCTCGCCGAGCGTTACCGCCAGCTCGCGGAGGCTCGCGACGCCAGCCTCCACATTCTGGTGGCCGAGGACAACGCCACCAATCGCGCGGTACTGCGGGCGGTGTTGGAGCGCGCCGGGCACCGGGTTACGAGTGTGGAGGACGGGGAGGCGGCGCTGGATCTGCTGGAGGAGAACGGCACCGATTTCGACCTGATGGTGCTGGACATGAACATGCCCAAACGCGGCGGACTCGACGTCTTCCGCGCCTACCGGTTCATGAACGGCAAGCATGGGATCCCGGCGATCGTGTTGACGGCGGACGCAACCCCGGAGGCCATGACGGCCTGTCGCGACGCCGGGGTCGACGCGTTTCTCACCAAGCCGGTGGAAACCGAAAGACTGCTGCGCACGCTTGCGGAGCTGAGCACTTCCATACCCTCGGCGCAACGGCAGCCATCTACACCGGAAGCGGAATCCTCCGAACCGGCGGAGCACGTGCCGGAGGCCAACCCGCTGCTGGATGAGGTGAAGATTGCCGGACTGCGAGCGCTCGGTGCCGACTCGAGCTTTTTCGACGAGCTGGTGCAAGGATTCCTGGACGACAGTAGCCGCTCCATATCCGCGATGCTCTCGGCAAACGCGGAGCGGGACTACCCGGCACTCCACGCGGCGATCCATGCCCTGCGCGGCAGCTCGTTTGAGCTTGGCGCGATCGCGATCGCCGCCTCTTGTCAGCGGATCAGGGACCTCAAGCCCTACGAGCTCGGAACGGAGCACGCCCAAGGGTTGATCGATGAGCTGTGCGCGGCCCGGGATGCAACTGCCGAACGGTTGGCGGTGGTGGTCGACGAAGCCGGCACGAGCAACGGATGACCCTGATGAGGTCCGATTGTGGCCGCGCCGCAGGGAAACAGGCCGGACGCGTTGGATCGCCCACGGAGACTCGCAGCGAACCGGCGAAAGAGACCGGCGCAAGAAGAAGGGCTCAGGCCAGCGACGCCAGAGCCCATGGAGTTGCCCGAAATCAGTCGGTCGCGCATGGCGACTCGACGTCCGCGGTTACGCGGCAACGGCACCCTGCTGCTGTTGACGGGACACTAGCCGCTCCATCATTCGCAGGTCCCGATGCTGCAGCTTCATGGCCGCATCGACCCACACCAACAGCACGTCCATGAGCTCCGCATACGTGATCGGGTCATGCAGGTCGCGCACCTCTCGCAGGGCGCGGAAACCATTGCGGGCGCGGTTCTCTCGCTTGATATAAGCGTAAACCGCACGTTCGCCCTCGCCCGCATCCACCAGCTCGTCCACGAGACCCATTTCATACAACTCCTCGGCGCTATAGACCTTACCGCTGAGAATCATCCGTTCGGCGCGCTTGGCGTCTAGCTTTCGCGACAACAAACTGTATGCGCCCATGCCCGGGAACAGATTGAACAATACCTCCGGGAAACCCATGCGTGAGCCCCGTTCGGCAATGAGGACATCGCTCGACAAGGCGGTCTCGAAGCCGCCGCCGAGTGCTTCTCCCTGGACCAGCGAAATGGTCGTCACATCGCTTCCGAAGCGGGCAATGTTGGCATACAGGGCATCGATACAGTCCGTTCCGTAGCTCAGGAGCGCGGCCCGGTTGCCTTGCATCACCAGGTTGCGGAACAAATCCAAATCGCCGCCGAGATTGAATATCCCCGGTGTCTTGGAGGCGATCACGTGATATTTGACCCCGAGCTGATCGGCGTTATTGCCGACGTGCTCCGACCAGCGCTTCAGGTCGTCGAGGAGCTGCGGCGTGAAGCATGCCCTCGGCGTGGGGTCCAGGTAACACCATGCAACCTCATTTTTACGGTCGATTTGGGTGGCAATCTGCGCAAACGCGCGAGCAGAGAAGTCAATACTGGTAACGGTAGAGATAGCTTGGGAGCTCATTTTTTATTCCCCGAATGTGTTTTGGACGCCCTTGGTACATCCTGTACCCACAGGGGCAATTGCTGACACTCCTTGTTACGAACAAGGTTACGCGGCTTTTCTAGACCCCGTAAGTCCTTTTTTGGCTTTCTCCACTCAATTCACAGTCGGGCGTGTAATCCACCCCATTGGAACCAGAAAGAGTATTAAAAAACAGTTGGTTGGAAGACAATTTTCACCGGATCAAGCGAGTCGCAATGCGGCAATGAGACCTTGAGCCTGCTCACGAAAGGCGTATCCGGTTTGTGATACAAGAACGAACGTCGGGCGGTTGGTGACAGTCGTTTTTTCACTGTCAAGACTTAGTATTCATAGGGTCATCGAGCTCCCGTTTGCTCAAGCACGAGCGGTGCGAAAATCCCGACCGTGCACGAGCTGTTGAGGATGAACCACTTCGCCCCCTCGTTCCGCGGGCCACGACCGGCCGTTCGTATACACCGACAGATGCCTTCCCGGCATTTGAACCGTTCCCGGCTCGAGAAGCGCGACCCTCTGGCAGCTCCATCGTCACGCAAGGCGCTTGAGATGCGGAGCGGTCCCTGGCCCGGACGGAAAATGCCGTGTAGAAGCGTTTCCCCCGGCGGGAGTGTTGCGAACGAGAGGCTATCCCGTATCATTTGCACGCGCCGCGGAGGCGTGAGGTATGGTTTCCTCAGGGCTTGCGCCGCGGCTCGCCGGCGGGATTTCCAATCTCCGTCCGCAATGATCTCGGCTACGGGTGCATGGGTTCCGACCGGCACTTGCGTTGTGTGGCGTGTCGCCCCTCCAAGCCCGCTTTCTACGGCGAATTACGAGCACCCGCATGTCGCGCCTCCGAATCTTGCTCGCCACCGGGACCGTCCCGGCGTCCATCTCCACGAGGTCTCGGATGAAAAGCACCAGCGCGACTTCGACGCCCGGCCCCGTCCGCGCTTGCGCGGTCTGCCGCGCCCGCCGGCCATGAGCGTCAGCGCCGTGTCAATCGAAGGCGTCAGCTATTCCTATGGCGAGCAGGCGGTGCTCGAAGCCATCGATTTCGACCTGGCGGCCGGCGACTTCGTAGGCCTGGTCGGACCGAACGCGGGTGGCAAGAGCACCCTGCTGAAGCTGATCCTGGGACTACTGGAGCCGCAGACCGGCACTATCCGGGTGTTCGGGGGCTCGCCTCGGGAATCCAGGCGCCGCGTCGGCTATGTGGCTCAGTACCCGACCTTTCCCCGCGACTTTCCGATCTCCGTGGAGCAGGTGGTGCTGATGGGCCGACTCGGCGTCGGCTCGTTCGCCGGCTGGTATCGGGCCGCGGACCGCGCCGCGGCG
>JBGSTR010000262.1:0-8635 GCA_041736365.1 Chromatiaceae bacterium
GGGTCGGGTTCGCGACCCCCGAATCCGCCGCGGCGAACGCGGATCTGGTCGTCCACGCCAGCGGCTCGCCCGCCGGTCTGGTCACCGCGCTGGGGCTCGCGGCCTTCGAGGCGCGGGTGGTCGAGCTGAGCTGGTTCGGCGACCGCTCGGTTTCCTTGCCGCTGGGCGAGGCCTTCCACCGCCAACGTCTGACCCTGATCTCATCCCAGGTGGGGACCGTCGCCGCCTCCATGCGTGCCCGCTGGGATTATCGAGTGCGAATGGCCCTCGCCCTGTCGCTGCTGAACGAGCCGGCACTCGATTGCCTGATCACCGGGGAAGACGACTTCAATGCACTCCCGGAGGTGCAGCAGCGACTGGCGCTGGCCCTGGGCGCGACCCTGTGTCATCGCATTCGGTATCCCGAGCCTTCGGGTGGTCCGGTACCTGCGCGGGATTCAGCTCGATGACGTACATGGAGCAGACTAAGCGCCCACGATGGGCACGCTGCGCTTTGCCCATCCTACGTTTTGATCGGAATCCTTGGATGGCTCGAACACCGCAGAACCGTAGGATGGGCAAAGGCCGATACGGGTTCTCCGACCGAAGATCCCACGCGCGGGAGCCTGATGGGTTTCGCTTCGCTCTACCCGTCCTACGGTTCTGGCTTCAGAACCTAGACCCGTAGGGCGGGCAAAGGCCGATAGGCCGTGCCCATCGATTGCGCCCCACGATGGGCACGCTGTGCTTTGCCCATCCTACGTTTTGATCGAAATCTTGGATTGGCTCGAACACTACCTGTTGCTTCGGGAGGCGGCACGCGAGGATCGCGACCTAATATCGGCGCAGCAAGGATCGTTGAACAATTGGGACAACGCCGAGGATGACGCTTGGAACGATGTCCCAGCCGTCTGAAATCGTTCTACGTCGGTCTCGTCGGCCACCCCGTAACCTTACCCGTTTCTCCGAAGGAAAGCGGCACGGGGTCTTCAAGCAGCACCGGAGCCTGTTTCCGCTTGGAATCGTTGAACGCCGAGTCGATCGCCGCCGCCAGCAAGGGGTAGGGCAGGCGGGGCGTGAACAGTGGGCGGAGATCCCGCGTCTGCTGCTTCTCGTCGAGCCACAGCTCGGCCTGCTCCGGGCGCAGCATCACCGGCATGCGGTCGTGATAAGGCCGATACTCCGGTGCGGCCTCCGTGGTTACGATCGCGCAGGAGAGCACGTGCTCGACGCCGTCGCTCCAGTAGTCCCAGATCCCCGCGAATGCCAGCGCGACTTCTTCCGAGGAGAACAGGTAAGGGATCTTCCCGCCGGGGATGCGCTGCCACTCGACAAACGAGTCCGCCGGAACGACGCAGCGTTTATGGCGAAAACAGCCTTGAAAGGCGCGGCTGCTTTCCAGACTCTCGGAACGCGCGTTGAACATCGCGTACTTGGTCGAGGGGCGGTCGGTCCAGTGCGGCACCAGCCACCAGCGCATGTCGCTGATCAGGCGTTGGCCCTCCCACTGGTGGACGACCGGAACCTGGTCCGTGGGTGCAAGGTTGTAGCGAACCGGCAGCGGGCCGAGATCGACATTCAGGTACGCGAGCAGCTCATGGACCACCGCCGAATCCGTCACGTTGTAGCGTCCGCACATGCTATCCCCCCGCCGCGGATGGAGCCCCCGGCCGCTCGCCCGGTGCCGAGGTGTGTGACGAGACCAGCCTAACCCGCCGACCGTTGCCGGCATTCAGAAACAGCGACCTGCATTCCTCGCCGCTGAACTGGGCAATCCCCTTGAAGCGGGTGACCTCGGGTTGTCGCCGGGCGAGCGCGACCTGCTGCAAGGAGCGCAGCTGCCCCTCGCTCCAGGCGTACTCCACATGGCTCCCCGCATCCGTCGAGAACCGATACAAAGGCGGGATCACGGCATAGACCATCCCGTTGCTCAGCAGTGGATGAAGATAGCGATCGAAGAGGTCGATCAAAAGCGCACGCGCGTGAGCACCGTCCGCGTCCGGGTCGCTCAGCAGGATCACCCGAGCGAAATTGACCCGAGCGGGCTCGCACTCGGTTCCGGTCCCGCAACCCAGCGCCGCAAACAAACCGCGGCAGGCCGGATCGGCCATGACCCGCGCACGTGGCGCCTTCGACACGTTCAACACCTTCCCCTGCATCGCATGTACCGCCTGAGTCGGCCGGTGCAGCGCCTGCTGGATCGTGCTCGCCGCGGATTTACCTTCGACGATGAAAAGCTCTTTACGGATGGTGTGAACCCCCGGTGCTTGATCCGCCGCTATCCCGTTGCCGTACGTTGACAACGGCGGCGCCAAACCAAATAGGGGAACGAGAGCAGCGCCGAGGTGAGAATGTAAAACGAGACGATGACGGCCGTGCCGGGGCCTGGAAGCGAGGCCGCGACCAGGACGGCGATTCCCAGATGCCGGGTGGCGCAGGCAATCGCGAGTGCGGTGCGCTCATCGGCCATCGGGCCGCCAAGCAGGTGCCCGATGGTGATTGCCGCGACAACGACGCCCGCCAACGTGCCCACGCCCTTCCAGCTCGCTTGGAGCAGAACATCCGGGTGCAAGGCCAAGAGCGTCAGCGCGGAGAGGGTCAGAACGACTCCGGCGGTCGCCATCAGCGGACCGCTCATTCGCTCGGCGAGTTGTGGGAATTGCCGGCGCAGCAGCATTCCGACGACCAGCGGCGCAAAGAAGGACTCGGCAAGGAGCAAGCCAACTTGCCAGCTACTTAGGGCGATCTCGGTGCCCGATACCGGTCCAAGCGCGGCCAGCCAAGCCGGTACCAGAAAAATTGCCAAGAGAGACGAGAGTACCACCAAGCTGAAAATGTAGGCCCCGTCGCCGATCCGGAGCAGCTTGCGCGGGAGTAGGGGTGCCCCTGCGGATACGGCGATGACCAGCAGTCCCGCCTTGACGCCCGGCGCCAGATCCAACAGGGAGACGGCCGCTAGGGCCACCAAGGGGACCAGAATGTACATGGCAACCACCGATCGCAGCAGCAGCCCCGGCCGTTGCCGCAGATACCAGACATCCCGCCACGTCGAATCCAAGCCGATCGCGACGATGACGGCAGCGACGGAAAGCTTAAGAAGCAACAGGAGAACGGCCGTCACGGAAGCATCTTCAGATGTTGTCGTTCGAGGCGCTTGACGTTCGTTGGGGTCCTGCGTCAACCCAGCCTACGACACAAACCCGTCGCAGGTTGGCGGTGAGCAGAGCGAACCCCAACGACCGCGCTAGGGTTCGCGGGATGCAGCAGCGGCGGATGTTATTTCGTAGTCAGGCCGAATGCAGCGGTTGGTTTACGCAACCACCGGGACGCGCCCCCACGGCGACGCGAGGTTACGCTTCTCTTCCCTCCACCGGCGAGGTCTTCTACAAACCAAGCGCGAAAAAATCCCCTGCGTCGTCGCAGATCAATTTAGACCTGCGCTCGGTGGGACTGCGACTTCCGTCCGGCGCTTGCGGCTCCGAGCAAGCCGGAGTCCAAACCTCAATGCAGCACCCACATGGCGTCGGAGATCAGGCAGATACCACCCAGTTGTTTAAGGATTGGGCGCACCGTGTCTACGATTAGCCGGGACTCCTCCTCGCTGCAGGCGATGATCACGTAGCTGTTGTCGAAGACGCCACTGAACACATCGCCGCCGCGCTTGCCCCGTTCGCCGCGACCGTGGGCCTCGCGAATGATTGTGTAGTCGGTGATGCCTATAGTTTTGAGCTGTTTGACCAGATGCGGCACCTCATGAGCATCAATCACCAGCTCGACCCGCTTGACTTGTATCACGTCATGACCTCCGAAGGTTGAATTGGCTCACGTGCCCCAAATCGAGGCGATCACCGCATAGTAGAGCGGAATGCCGATCACGATGTTGAAAGGGAATGTAAAGGCCAGGGACATGCTGAAATAGACACCCGGCCGCGCCTCCGGGATGGCGTAGCGGCAGATCGCCGGCACCACGATATAGGAGCCGCTGGCTGCGAGACAGGCGAGCAGCAGCGCGTCCCCGGCGGGTAGTCCCAGCGCCCAGGCGATGGCAATTGCAACGGACGCATTCACCATGGGCATCACCAGGCCGAATCCCATCAGGAATGGCCCAAGATCTCGGCTCTCGCGCAACTGGCGCGCGACCAGCAGGCCCATCTCCAGGAGGAAGAAGGCGAGGATGCCCTTGAAGATCTCCGCGGTGAAGGGGGCCATCACCTCCTTGCCGGCCTCGCCGGTGACGTAGCCAATCACCAGGCTGCCGATCAGCAGCAGGTGCGCGCCGTCGGTGAATGCTTCGTGGAGTACTTCCTTGATCGAGACGCCCCCCCGGCCCCTCCTCCGGAGGTCACCGCGGCTGCCCCGACCGCGGGCGAGAGCCGCTCTGCTTCGCGTTTGCGCACGAGCGTTGCGAGCAGCACCGCCATGATGATGGCCGGAGACTCCATCAGCACCATGGCCACCGTCATGTAGCCGCCGAACTCCAGGCCGTTGCGGGTGAGAAACTGCTGCGCGGCGATGAACGTTACGGCGCTGATCGACCCATAGGTGGCGGCGATGGCCGCGGCGTCGAACGGGTTGGTGCGGTTGCGCAGGATCAGAAAGCTGTAAGCCGGGACCAGCACAGCCATTGCCAGGGCGGCGCCGATCGCCGACAGAGCGGTCGCGGTAAGCCCGGTCGCGGCCAGCGCGACACCCCCTTTGAAACCGATGGCGACCAGTAGATACAGCGAGAAAAACTTCGCAATTGGGGCCGGTATGTCGAGGTTTGAGCGGACCGCCGCCGCGAACAAGCCGAAAAAGAAGAACAGGATGGCGGGGTCGATCAGGTTTTGGACCAGTGAGAAGTCCACGCAACGTACCTCCGGGGAAGGCGGGTTCTCTAGTTACCCGCAGGTTGAGCGTGATGGGAACTGTAGACGGTAGAATCCTGCGCATAAAATCAATAAATTATGACATAACGATAGATTATAATAGATGCCTTCGCGAGTGGTGCCTTGGCCTGAGCTCTCCTGACAAAAGTCGACGACCTCCGGCAGGGCCGCCACCCTGGAGAGGGCGGGCGATCGACCATGCAGCGATCCGCAAGACAGCGCAGGGCGTTACCCCATGCGGGAATGGGCGGAGCGACGGGATGCGAACCGTGTGGGGAGGTGCCGGGGTCAGGTTAATGGGGTCCCCTGCCGTTTTTCTATGGCCGGCGCGGAATGCTGAATCTGTAATCGCCTTAGGCCCTAATAGAAGTTTCTTGTTCTGCCGACGGCTAATAGACGTCAGCGAAAATCCATGATGGAAGTCATTGCATGGCGTCGACCTGTACGCCGCTTACCCTAGCTACCTGCGCGATAAAAAGCTCTCGATCTATTTGGGGCGCTCTATACTCAAAGTGGCGTTACTGTAAAGGGTTGCAAGAGGCAGGAGGCTCGTATGAAAACCAAAGAATTGTTTGATATCCGGGTCGTGACTATCGCGGCAGCTCTGTTAAGCGCAGGGGTTGGTATTGTTTCACCTTCGAGCCTGGCGGACGGGTTGCCGTATGCCACTGGGTTTGAAAGGCCCGTGTTCGTGGTTGGAAAGTTGGACGCCCAGGATGGCTGGCAAAATCCGTTGAGCTCGGCATCGATCTCCGTGGTCCGGCCTGACACCGGAAGACAGGCGATACAAGTGTTGGGTGCAAAACTGGGTCCCTTGGGTCCGGGACTAGTTGGCACGCGCTTCGGCCGGCTGTTTCCTTTCGATGCTGCCGGAATGGTGATCGACGTAGGCGTCGATACTAAGCTCGAGGGACCCATTACCAATGACAATGATTTGGTAAGCGCGAATCTCGACATCCTGTTCGCGGATTCGTCGATGACCCCTATCTACATCGGTACCGTATACTTGTCATCTAGCGGTGACATATGGGCTTTCGACGTCGACGGCGCTTTTGCCGGCAAAGTTTCGGTCGATGACATAAATGTATATCATCGACTTGGCGCGCGGTTGAACTTTGCAGAACGGACGATCGAATTCTTCGCCGATAGTGAGTCGTTCGGATGGGGATCAATGGGCGCCGACACCGGTAGTTACTTCGCCATTGGAGCGCTTAGCGTATTCGCAGTAGACAACCGCGAGCTTGTTAAACCGAACAAGTATCGGACCCGGTTTGACAATTATTGCCTAACGAGCGATCAGAATTGCGCTCAATGATTCCGCGCAGCGGCGCCGGGACAAGTCGGCGCGGAAACAGTGCGAAGTCAGCGGCATGGGGTCTGGCCTTGTGTATGTAAGCACAGGGCGAGACCTGTCCTCATACACATCCTTACCCTCCGACCATGGCGATGCCTGGCCCGCCGACCGTTGTCGGAGCGCTTCTTGAATCGATCCTTAACCGCCTCGGCGCAGGTTGGCCCCGTTGCTCGCGATGACCTCGGCGTACCAGTCGAAGGACTTCTTCTTGTAGCGCTCGAGGGTGCCTGTGCCATCGTCGTTGCGGTCCACGTAGACGAACCCGTAGCGCTTGCTCATCTCCGCGGTGGTGAAGCTGACCAGGTCGATGCAGCCCCAAGCGGTGAAGCCGATCACCTCGACCCCGTCGGCGATCGCCTCGCCAAGCTGCACCAGATGGTCGTTCAGGTAGGCGATGCGGTGGTCGTCCAGCACGGTCTTGAGGCCGTCGACCTCCACCAACCGCTCCTTCGCGCCCAGCCCGTTCTCCACGACGAACAAGGGCTTGCGCCAGCGCTCCCAGAACTGGTTGCATACGATCCTCAAGCCCGTCGGGTCGATCTGCCAGCCCCAATCGCTGGCCGGCAGGGTAGGGTTGGGCACGCCGCCGAACACGTTGCCCTCGCCCCTGACCTGCAGCGCCGGGTCGGCGGTCTCGCAGGCGCTCATGTAATAGCTGAAGGCCACGAAATCGACCGTGTTGGCCAGGATCTCGCGATCCTCCTCGGTGATTTCCAGCTCGATGCCGTTGTCCCGCAACCAGCGCAGGGCGTATCCGGGATAGACCCCGCGGATGTGCACATCGCCGAACATCAGGTTCCGGTGCTCGGTCTGCATCGCCGCCATCACGTCCGCCGGGCTCGGGGAGAGCGGATAGGTCGGGATAGCCGCCAGCATGCAGCCCACCTTGGCGTCGGGGATCATCTCGTGGGCGATCCGAGTGGCCAGGGCACTGGCCACCAGCTCATGGTGGGCGGCCTGGTAGAGGTCGGTCTGCGACAGTTGGTCTTTCGGGGTGTTGATCGCCCCGCTCAGGAAAGGCTCGTGCAGCAGCGAGTTGATCTCGTTGAACGTCAACCAGTACTTCACCCGCGACCCATAGCGGTCGAACAGGACCCGCACGTAGCGCGCGTAGAGGCCGATCATCTCGCGGCTGACCCAGCCGTTGTAGCGCTCGGCCAGGCTCAGCGGGGTCTCGTAATGGGAGATGGTCACCAGCGGCGCGATGCCGTGCCTTTCCAGCTCGTCGAGCACCCGGTCGTAGAAGGCCAGGCCCGCCTCGTTCGGGGCCGCGTCGTCGCCGTTCGGGAAGACCCGGCTCCAGGCGATGGAAAGGCGCAGCACCGTGAAGCCCATCTCGGCGAAGAGGGCGATGTCCTGGGCATAGCGGTGGTAGAAATCGATGCCGACAAGCTTGAGGTTGTCCGGTGTCGGCGCGGGCGTGCGCGGACGCTTGATGCCCCGAGGTGCCACATCCTGGATCGAGAGCCCCTTGCCGCCCTCGGCGTAGGCGCCCTCCATCTGATTCGCGGCGGTCGCACCGCCCCATAGGAAGCCGGGTGGGAAGGGAATCGGGGGCGATGCGCTCATGGATCTGACCTACCGCGGGGATGTGGCGATCAAGTGTTGCCTTGGAAAGCGCTCGCACCCCGAACCAGCGTGATCGAGACGTGAGGTTGGCGATCCACAGGGTTCAGCGGGCGAGGAAACGCAGTGGGGCCAGTACCATGGGCTGAACCCGATCAACCCACTCATGCGAAATCTTCTCCGCTTGTAGAAGAGCGCTCGGCCTCGGATATGCTGCGGATCACGCGGCAGGGGTTACCTGCTGCAAACACCCCATTTGGGATATCCCTCGTCACAACGCTCCCGGCCCCGATCACCGAGCAAGAGCCGATCCGCACCCCCGGGCAGACAATCGTTCCGCCACCGACCCAGACGTCGGAGCCGATCTCGATCGGCTTTGCGAACTCCTGCCGACGGCGCAGCTCCGCATCGAGCGGGTGGGTTGCCGTGTAGATCTGAACGGCCGGACCGAAGAGTGTGTAGTCCCCTACAGAGACGCGGGCGACATCGAGCACGACGCAGTTGAAGTTGAAGAACACCCGCTCGCCGAGCTCAATGTTCTTGCCGTAGTCACAGAAAAACGGCGGTTGCATCCAAACCGTCTCGCCGCCGCGGCTGAAGAGCTGGAGCAGGATGCGTCGGCGCTCGTCTTCCTGCTCTTCGCGGCTAGCATTGAGGTTTTGGCAGAGGCCCCTTGCGCGATTGCGCGCTTGGACGAGCTCTGGATCGAGTGGATTATACAATTTCCCACCTGGTTCCGTGATCGGAACGAACGAAGGATGGCGAAATTCCGTTACATAACAGTAGGATGTGGTTAAAATAGGCGCATTCCTGAACTCACCCAGCAGGTGCTGCCTTGAGACGGTTCATCATCACCGAATCGGAAGCC
>JBGSTR010000315.1:0-1737 GCA_041736365.1 Chromatiaceae bacterium
GGCCGGCGTGTTTTCGCTCGCCTCGCGCGTGGAGAACGCCCTGCAGACCGGCCGCGTGCTGCCGGCCTATCAGACGGTGCTCGATTTGCGCACGGGCGAGGTGCGCGGCGAGGAGGCGCTGGCGCGCATCCAGCTCGACGACGGCAGCTTGATGGAGGCGGCGAGCTTCATACCCGCCGCCGAGCAAATGTATCTCGTCCATCGGGTGGACCACAGCATCATCCAGTCCACGATCCGCCGCTGTGTCGACCATGTGCGCCGCTGCGACCCGCTCTCGGCCATGTTCGTGAACTTCTCCGCCGACTTCCTGCGCCATCCGGAGCTGGTCACGGACGTTCTGGAGACCATGAAGCGCGAATGCGCGTGCTGCGGAGACCTCGCGGAGAAGCCGCTGGTCGTGGAGATCACCGAGCGCCAGTTTCTGCGCGACGTCGAGGAGGCGAAACGCGTGCTGGCACCCTTCGTGGACCTGGGGATCCGGCTCGCCATCGATGACTTCGGCGCCGGCTATTCCAGCCTGGAGTATTTTGCCGAGCTGCCGATTCGATTCCTCAAGATCGAGGGGGCGCTGGTGCGGCGGATCGTCAAAGAGCCGCGGGCGCGGGCGGTGGTGCAGGGGATCCAGTCGATGGCGACGGATATGGCCGTGATCTCCGTGGCAGAGGGCATCGAAGACGAACGGACGGTTGATGTGCTGCGCGAGATCGGTGTCGACTGGGGACAAGGCTACCTGTTCTCCAGGCCCACCGTGAGTCCGGAAGACCTCGCTCGCTGAGCCATCGCTCGGGGGTTGCGCCGCGCCTGTGGGCTGTCTAATCTGAGCGGCGGTGTCCTCTCGGGACATTGCAACCGCCCCCCTGTTCGCGATCCCGACTTCCAAGCCCAAATCCATGCCCCTGCTCACTGTCGATGGTGTCGCCCTGTCCTACGGCTTACCGCCGCTGCTGGAGTCGGTCTCCTTTTCGATCGAGAAGGGCGAGCGCATCTGCCTGATCGGGCGCAACGGCGCCGGCAAGTCGACGCTGCTCGGACTGATCGACGGCACCGTCCACGCCGATGCCGGGGATGTCCGAGTAGCGCCGGGCGCGGTGATCGCTCGCCTGCCCCAAGAGATTCCCCGCGGCCGGGAAGGTCCCGTTTTCGACGTCGTGGCCGCCGGGCTCGGCGAGCTTGGCGTCCTAGCGCGCGAGTACCATCGACTTTCACATGGACTGGAGGGCGGCGCGGGCGAGGATTCACTGGAGCGGCTGGGTCGTATCCAACAGCAGCTCGAGGACGGCGGCGGCTGGGAGATCGAGCAACGCACCGAGCGGGTCATCTCGCGGCTTGGGCTGGATGCGTCGGTTGATTTCTCTACACTCTCCGGCGGATTGCAGCGGCGCGTGTTGCTGGCGCAGGCCCTGGTGTGCGAGCCCGACCTGCTGCTGCTCGACGAGCCGACCAATCACCTCGACATCGGGGCGATCGACTGGCTCGAGGAGTTTCTGCTGGAGTTTCCCGGATCGCTGTTGTTCGTCACCCATGACCGGCGCTTCCTGCAGCGGGTGGCCACCCGCATCCTCGAGCTCGACCGCGGGCGCATCACCGACTGGCCCGGCGACTATGCGAACTACCTGCGCCGCCGCGAGGAGCGCCTCCACGCCGAGGCCCAGGCAAACGCCCATTTCGATCGGCGATTGGCCGAGGAGGAGGTCTGGATTCGCCAGGGGATCAAGGCGCGGCGCACCCGCAACGAAG
>JBGSTR010000321.1:0-4339 GCA_041736365.1 Chromatiaceae bacterium
CGGGGCTTCGGCTGGTCGTACCTAGATGCGGTCGTCTCGACACGAGCGTTGCGATCAGGCTCCTCGGTCCTGGACCCAGCCACCCGGTCCGCGCGCGGGATCGATCCGCTCGCGGAGCCCCGACGCGGCGGGCGGGTAGGCGCACTGGACCGACCGGAGGCTGTTGCGCCTCGGGTCGATTGGGCAAGCCGCCGAGCAAGGGACGCCTCGCGGGCGGTAGTGAGGTTTTTTGCTGGCTGTTTCATGGTCTCTCGCATGGATACCTGGGGCGCATCAAGTTGCCGTGTCCGGATCTCACCGCGTCTCCCCTGCCGGTGGACGGGGTCCCGCTTCGTGCTTCGGGTGCACGGCAGGTCAGTGCCTCGTCCGGTTTAAGAGCCCGGGAGGCACAGGACCGGAGCGGGTTTACGGGGCCCGCATCAGGCACGTCCCTCGAACACGACGAAGGCCGCACCCTGACTCTGGGTGTAGTTGTCGTAGCCGATCAGCCGGACGTGATGATCCGGGTAGCTGCGGTGGCATGCCTCGAGCTCGCCAACGATGGTGCCCAAGTCTTGCTCGCCGAAAAACGGCAGCTTCCACATGGTCCAGTAGTGCTTCATCGACTGGGTGGGGTGGACATGCTCGATCGCGGGCGTCCAGCCCTGGCCGATGACGTAGGCGATCTGGTCGTAGATCTCTTCCTGGCTCATCGCCGGGAGAAATCCGAACGTCTCCAAGGTGTGCTGGGTCTGATAGTCGCCAGCGGTGCTGTGAAGTGGCATGTTGATGGTTTCCTCTGTTTGACTGCACCGATTTGGAAATCCGCCTCGGCGTACGCTGGCCGAGCGCGGTGTGTTGTTGCCGGATCAGGCTGCGTCGAGCTTGTCCACGGTATCGAACTCGAACTTGATCTCTTTCCAGGTCTCCATGGCGATCGCCAGCTCGGGACTGTGGCGGGCGGCCTCCGACAGGACCTCGCGGGCCTCGCGCTCCAGCTCACGGCCCTGGTTACGGGCCTTGACGCAGGCTTCCAAGGCGACCCGGTTGGCCGCGGCGCCCGCCGCGTTGCCCCATGGATGGCCCTGGGTGCCGCCACCGAACTGCAAGCAGGAATCGTCGCCGAAGATGGTCACCAGGGCCGGCATGTGCCAGACGTGGATGCCGCCGGAGGCCACCGCGAAGACTCCGGGCATGGAGCCCCAGTCCTGGTCGAAGAAGATGCCGCGAGCGCGGTCTTCCGGGATGAAGGACTCGCGCAGCAGATCTACGAAGCCGAGGGTGGAGGCGCGGTCGCCCTCCAGCTTGCCCACGACGGTGCCGGTGTGCAGGTGATCGCCCCCGGATAGCCGCAAACACTTGGCAAGCACCCGGAAATGGATGCCGTGCTTGGGATGGCGATCGATCACCGCATGCATGGCGCGGTGAATGTGCAGCAGCATTCCGTTCTTGCGGCACCATTTGGCAAGACCGGTATTGGCGCAAAAGCCGCCGGTCAGGAAGTCGTGCATGATGATCGGCATCTGCAGCTCTTTGGCGAACTCGGCGCGCTCGTACATCTGCTCCGGGTCCGGCGCGGTCACGTTGAGATAGTGTCCCTTGCGCTCTCCGGTCTCTTGCTGGGCGCTCAGCACGGCCTCCGCGACGAATTCGAAGCGGTTCTGCCAGCGCATGAAGGGCTGGGAGTTGACGTTCTCGTCATCTTTCGTCAGGTCCAGACCACCGCGCAGGCACTCGTAAACGGCGCGTCCGTAGTTCTTCGCCGACAGACCCAGCTTCGGCTTGATGGTGCAACCGAGCAGCGGACGGCCGTACTTGTTCAGCTTGTCGCGCTCGACCTGAATCCCGTTCGGCGGCCCCATGCAGGTCTTCACATAGGCGATGGGAAAGCGGATGTCTTCCAGGCGCAGATGGCGCAGTGCCTTGAAGCCGAATACGTTTCCGACCAGCGACGTGAGCACGTTCACGACCGAACCCTCCTCGAACAGATCGAGGGGGTACGCCACGAAGGCGTAGAAGGACTCCTTGTCGCCGGGCACCTCTTCAATGCGGTACGCGCGGCCCTTGTAGTATTCCAGGTCCGTCAGAAGCTCGGACCACACCGTGGACCAAGTGCCCGTGGACGATTCCGCGGCAACGGCGGCTGCTACCTCTTCGCGCGGCACGCCCGGTTGTCCGGTCACCTTGAAGCAGGCCAGCAGGTCGGTGTCCAACGGCACATAGTCCGGCGTCCAGTACATGTCCCGGTATTCTTTAACGCCGGCGTCGTAGGTCTTCACGCTCATACTCAGCTCCTGTAGTCAGGTTGGTTCTGCTTCGGTTTGCCACGCGAAGCCGTGGGGGTTTACTTGAGGCTGGGCCGGCTCTTCGCCGACGTCGACCAATCCCGACCGGCCAATAAACCTCACTCCGCACGTACGGCGGAACGTTCCCCGGTCTCGCTGGGGGATAAGGTTAGGTCAGTCGACACATTTACAAAAATCACTTATTTAGATGTATCGTATAGATCTATATCTATGTATCTCGCCGTCCGGGGTCCGTGTGGTTCCCTTAGGACGCGGGCAAGTCGGACGAGGGTGCCCGCTTCCATGTCACCCCGAGTGGAGTTGGAAGCGCTTGAAGGCCTGGGACATCGCGACCGAGATGGAAGAGCGCGCCCGCGCAGTCGGCGATACGGGGCGGATGTGACGCGCCCATAATTTAAGGTCGAGAACGATGCCAATTCTCCCGTGTGTTTTGATTGGCGGTGCGAGGCGGCGTTGCAACGTTAAAGCCTGCGACAGCGCGCAAGGCGCAGGGCGGAAGCCGGCAACAACGATGCCTGCGAGCCGGCAACGGCCAGCGAAGGTCCAAAATTTGCTTGAAATTCTCCGCGGACCGCGTAAGCTGCTGCGATTCACGTGCCATCCGGTCGGCACGCCCCGTCTCTCGGTTGATTTCCCTCTCCAAGGCTCACCCGAAAACGATCCACGTCATCTCGCCTAGACCGGCCCAGCACGTCCTGGGTAGGCCGACCCAGGAGTATTTATGTCCTTTGAAGCGCTCGGCCTTTCGGCCGAACTGCTGCGTGCTGTTGCCGCGCAGGGTTACACCCAGCCCACCCCGATCCAATTGCAGGCGATTCCGGCGATCCTGGCCGGTCGCGACATCATGGCCGGCGCCCAGACCGGCACCGGAAAGACCGCGGCCTTCACGTTGCCCATGCTGCAGCTGCTCAGCGAATCCCGGCCCGCCCATCGGCTGCCGCGCGCGCTCGTGCTGACCCCGACCCGGGAGCTCGCCGCCCAGGTCGGAGAGAGCGTGGCCACTTACGGACAGCATCTACCCCTGCGCGCAATGCAGATCTTCGGTGGGGTCGGTATGGCCCCCCAGGTGGCGCAATTGCGCCGGGGCGTCGACATCGTCGTCGCCACGCCCGGTCGCCTGCTCGACCACGCCGGTCAGCGCAACATCGACCTCTCGGCGATCGAATTCTTGGTCCTCGACGAGGCCGATCGGATGCTCGATATGGGCTTCATCCACGACATCCGCCGCGTCCTCAAGCTGCTGCCCCAGCGACGTCGCAACTTGCTGTTCTCCGCAACCTATTCGCGCGATATCGAGCAACTGGCGAACGGTCTGCTGCACGAGCCGCAACGCATCGAGGTCGCCCGCCGCAACACCGCCGCCGAGACGGTCGCACAGCTCGTTCACCCGGTGGCCAAGGAGCGCAAACGGGACCTGCTGTCGCACCTGATACTCACCGGGGACTGGAAGCAGGTGCTGGTCTTCACGCGCACCAAACACGGGGCCAACCGGCTCGCGCAGCAGTTGGAGCACGATGGCATCACCGCCGCCGCGATCCACGGCAACAAGAGTCAAGGCGCGCGCACGCGCGCTCTGGCGGATTTCAAGCGCGGCGCCGTGCGCACGCTGGTTGCCACGGACATCGCCGCGCGCGGACTCGACATCGACGGCCTGCCTCACGTGGTGAATTTCGAGCTGCCGAACGTTCCGGAGGATTACGTACACCGGATCGGTCGCACCGGCCGCGCGGGTGCCGACGGTACCGCGGTGTCCCTGGTCAGCGCCGATGAGCGCGGGCTGCTCGCGGGCATCGAGCGGGTGCTCGGTCGGCGCATCGACTTGGAGAAGATCGACGGCTTTGACCGTATCGATCCCTCTGTCGCCTCCTCCGATGAGCGCGGCCCTTCGCCGGCGGCGCCCCAAGGCAGACACCATACCCGACCGCGCTCCGAGAATCGCGGCCCCGTACCGCGAGGACCGGGCCCGCGCGCGGATAGCGCACCCCGTCACCACGGTCGTGGACGCAGCCAGGGCGGCAACGGCAATCGGCGTAGCACCGGGGCCTGATCCCGTC
>JBGSTR010000339.1:0-8130 GCA_041736365.1 Chromatiaceae bacterium
GAACGTGCAGGTTGCCGCGGGTGCTATCGGCGCGGAGCCCGCCCTGCCCGGGCAGGGGTTCACCGCCTCGGTCAGCGCCGCCAGCCGCTTTACCTCGGCCGGTGAGTTTGGCGACATCATCCTGCGCGCCAACCGGGATGGCAGCAATGTGCGTCTGAAAGACGTCGCACGCATCGGCCTGGGCGCCGAGGCCTACGGCCACGACGTCCACATCGACGGGGTGCCGATCGCCGGCTTCGCAATCCAGCTCGCGCCCGACGCCAACGCGCTCGAGGTCGCCGATGCGGTTCGCGGCAAGATGGACGAAGTGCAGCGCTACTTCCCGGCGGGGGTCACCTGGTTCACGCCCTACGACAGCACCCAGTTCATCCGCATCTCCATCGAGGAGGTGGTGTTCACGCTGTTTGAGGCCGTCGTGCTGGTGTTTCTGGTCATCCTGCTGTTCCTGCAGAACCTCCGCGCGACCCTGATCCCGACCCTGGTGGTTCCGGTAGCGCTGACCAGCGCCTTCGCCGGCATGTATCTATTCGGCTTCTCGATCAACGTGCTCAGCCTGTTCGCGCTGGTGCTGGCGATCGGCCTGGTGGTGGACGACGCCATCGTGGTGGTGGAGAACGTCGAGCGCATCATGACCGAGGAGGGGCTGCCGCCCAAGGAGGCGGCGCGCAAGGCCATGGACCAAATCACCGGGGCGGTTATCGCCATAACCCTGGTGCTGGCGGCGGTCTTCATCCCCATGGCCCTGGTCAGCGGCAGTGTCGGGGCCATCTACCGGCAGTTCTCCCTGACCATCGCCATCTCGATGGGAATCTCCGCCCTGATGGCCCTGAGCTTCACGCCGGCCCTGTGCGCTACCCTCCTCAAGCCCCAGCATGCGGAGCCGAATTGGTTCTTGCGCAAATTCAATGGGTTCTATCTGTGGCTGTCGCGGTCCTATTTGGCCGTGGTTGGCAGGGCGATACGTCGGACGCCGCGCTGGATGGTCGCCTTTGCCGCCCTGGTGGCACTCGCCGTGTTCCTGTTCATTCGCCTGCCGACCAGCTTCCTGCCCGAGGAGGACCAGGGCTACGCCTTCGCCATCATCCAGCTTCCGCCGGGCGCGAACATGGAGCGCACCGGCCTGGTGTTGCGCGAGATGGAGGCCATCCTCAAGCGCAATCCGGCGGTGGACAAGGTGCTCGACGTCGCCGGCTTCAGCTTCGTCGGCCAGGGCGAGAACGTCGGCCTCGGCTTCATCCGTCTCAAGGACTGGGGCGAGCGAACCGACCCGAGCCAGCAGATCCAGGCCTTCATCGGCCAGGCCAACGCCGAGCTACAGGCCATCAAGGGGGCGCGTATCTTCGTCGTCAACATGCCGACGGTGCGCGGCCTCGGACGCTTCGGGGGCTTCGACTTCCGCCTGCAGGACCGCGCCGGCTTAGGCCACCAAAAGCTCATGGAGGCCCGCAATGCATTGATCGGCGCCGCGGGAAAGGACCCGGTGCTCGCCGGGGTGCGGCCGAACCAGCTCGAGGACGCCCCCGACCTGCACCTGCACGTCGATCGGGTTCAGGCCCAAGCCATGGGCCTGTCCCTGACCGACATCTACTCCGCGATCCAGCTCATGCTGGCGCCGGTCTACGCCAACGACTTCAATTACCAGGGCCGAGTGCTGAAGGTTCTGCTGCAGGCCGATGCCCCGTTCCGCAGCCGACCGCAGGACTTGAGCCACTTTTTCATCCCGAGCAGCAACGGGGGCAGCGACGACATGGTCCCCCTGACCAGTGTCGTACAGTCCCAATGGACGATTGCACCCCCCGCCATCGATCACTTCAACGGCTACGCCGCGGTGCAGATCAATGGGGCCGCCGCGCCGGGTCACAGCTCCGGCGAGGCCATGGCCGCCATGCGCACGCTGGTGGAGCAGGATACGCCCCGCGGCATCGGCTACGAATGGGCCGGTGCGTCGTTGCAGGAGATCATCTCGGGCCAGCAGGCCCCGATCCTGTTCGGCCTGTCTCTGCTGGTGGTGTTTCTGGCCCTGGCCGCGCTCTACGAGAGCTGGTCGATCCCGGTGGCGGTCATGCTGGTGGTGCCGCTGGGCGTACTCGGCGCCGTAAGCTTTACCTGGCTACGCGGGCTGGAGAACGATGTCTACTTCAAGGTAGGACTCATCGCCGTCATCGGCCTGTCGGCGAAGAATGCCATCCTGATCATCGAGTTCGCCAACACCCTGCGGCAGTCCGGCCGTGGTCTGATCGAATCAACGCTGGAGGCGTGCCGTCTACGCTTCCGTCCGATCCTCATGACCTCGATCGCCTTCATCCTCGGGGTGATGCCGCTCGCCCTCTCCACCGGTGCCGGCGCCAATAGCCGGCACGCCATCGGCACCGGCGTCATGGGCGGAATGGTCGGCGCGACGGTGCTCGGGGTGCTGTTCGTTCCGGTCTTTTATGTCGCGGTACGAAGGCTGCTCGGCGACCGGACGGACAAGGGTCCAGCGATCGTTCCAAACGAGGTCCAACAGGAGTAGAAAAGACCGATTTTTTCGTCTCCGATCCGCGACTGCTCAGCCGTGAGCCCCGCGGTAACCCATACTTCGCAAGGTCGTAGAAGGGGCTCGGCCACGGTAAACTTGCGGACGGCCGACTCCCGGCTACCGCTGCACGGTTGGCGCAACCTGCCCTTTCGCCTACCGGATCATGGACCCCTTATGCGCATCCACGACCCCCAAGCCTACCGCACCGCGAACGAAGTCGACCTGATCGCCGGACTGCTCGATTTGAAGGGCCGGCGCCTGATTGAGCTCGGCTGCGGCGCCGCGTGGATGACTCGGCTATTGGCCGAACAGTTCGATCCGGCCGAGATCGTCGCAACCGAGGTAGACCGCATCCAGCACGAGAAGAACCTCGCGGGTGCGATACCTCCGAACATTTGCTTTCGCGTCGGCGGGGCCGAGGCCATCGCCGACGCGGACGCGAGCTTCGATGCGGTTTTCATGTTCAAGTCTCTACATCATGTGCCGATGGACCTGATGACCGCGGCGCTGCGGGAGATCCATCGGGTGCTCAAGCCCGGCGGTTGCGCGTGGTTCTCGGAGCCGGTCTATTGGGGCAAATTCAACGATCTGCTGCGGCTGTTCCACGACGAGCGCGAGGTGCGGGAGGCGGCCTTCGCAACCCTGCGGGATGCGGTCGACAGCGGTCTCTTCGAGCTGGAGACCGAGATCTTCTTCGAGGTGCCGGGCACGTACGAAGACTGGAATGCCTTCGAGGACAAGTTCCTCAAGGCTACCCACACGGTGCTGGAGATCGACGACCAGCGCCGGGCGCGGATCCGAACGGCCTTCGAGCGCCACATGACCCCGAGCGGCGCCAGCTTCGTCAAGCCCCACCGGGTGGATCTGCTGCGCAAGCCCGGTAGCCGTGCGGCAACGAGGCGTAGCGACAACCCCGGGCAGGGAGCGCGCCCGGCGAAATGACGAGCTGTTTAAAATCGGGACGGTTCCGATTGGCGTTTCTTCAACCAACAGGAGCGGAATATGGCGCTTTGGGTGCGTTACTTGACGGACGACCAAGGGGTCGGTTTCGGGACCTTGACCGACGGCGTAATTACACACTACCGGGGTGATCTGTTCGGCGATCACACCCAGGCGGGTCCCGAGCTACCCCTATCGAGCGTGCGGCTGCTCGCGCCCTGCGAGCCATCCAAGTTCCTCGGCCTGTGGAACAATTTTCACGAGCGCGCGCGGGTGGAGAGATTGCAGCCGCCCGAGCATCCGCTGTACTTCGTCAAAACCCCGAACTGCATTGCCGCCGACGGCGACCCGATCCCCCGTCCCGCCGGATATTCGGGCGCCGTGGTGTTCGAGGGCGAGCTCGGTGTGGTGATCGGCAAGCGCTGCCGGGACATCGCTCCCGAGCAGGCCGCCGATTACATCTTCGGGTACACCTGCGTCAACGACGTAACCGCCCGCGACCTATTGAAGCTCGACCCCAACTTCGTCCACTGGACGCGCGCCAAAAGCTTCGAAGGCTTTGGCCCCGTCGGTCCCGGAATCGTCACCGATTTCGATCCGACCGATGCACGCGTGCAGGTCGTCTTGGCGGGCGAGAAAAAACAGGACTACGCGGTGAGCGACATGATCTTCTCGCCGCACGAGATCGTAAGCCGCATTTCCGCGGACATGACCCTGGAACCCGGTGACCTGATCGCCTGCGGTACGTCGGTGGGTGCATGCCCCATGCAGGATGGGGATCGCGTGGAGGTACACATTCCCGGAATCGGTGTCTTGACCAACCACTTCGGGTGAGCTTGCGTCAGCGTACTGTAGGAAGAATCACTGAAATGCCGGGAGGTACAGTGCAAGCAAAAATAACAAGCAAAGGCCAAATCACTCTACCGAAGGCCCTGCGCGACCACCTGCACCGAGGGGAAACGCTGATTAAGTGCCATCCTGGCATTTGATCAGCTCTCGGTCCGAGAGGCGCGACTCTCAGACTGCTCCATTTTCAAGCCATTACGGTGCTTGAAAATGCCGGGCCGTCCCCGGCCCGGATTGGAAACGCTTTTTATCAGCGTTTTCCTAGCCTCCGGAGACCGGGTAGAGCGCATCCTCGAGGAGAAAAACGTAGTACGAATGGTATCGCGTACCACCTCGGTCACTCGCCTCAAGGGATGCTCCCCAAGCCGCCGCGCACCGTGTCTCTGGAGGAGATGGCCGAGGCCATCGCAGCGTGCGGGGACTGAGCACACCAGGCGCCGCACTAGAGCTGGGCCACGGACAGCTTGCGCAGGGTTGCGCGCCTTTTCGTGTAGTGCTCGTCCATGCGGTCGATGATGCCGCTCAGGAAGCGCACCGTCTCCACGATATTGGGGCCCTTGTTGAGCATGGCGCACTCGGCCAGGATGCTCATAGCGGCGTCCGAAACCTCGGCCCGGGACGGTGCGCCCTTCTTCGCCATTCCCTCCAGGATCTGGGTGGCCCAGATCACCGGCACGTGCGCGGCCTCGCACAGCCAGAGGATCTCCTGCTGCACCTCTGAGAGTCGCTCGAAGCCGACCTCCACGGCGAGATCGCCGCGGGCGATCATGACCCCGACCGGAGGCGAGTGGAGACTCGCCAGCAAGATCCTCGGCAAATTCTCGAATGCCTGGCGGTTCTCGATCTTGAGCACCACGCCGAGCCGGCTCGCACCGAGCCGGTAGAGCTCGTCGTGAAGCTGGTCGACGTCCTCCGGACCTCTCAGGAACGACAAGGCCATCATATCCACCAAGGGGGCCACGTTGGTGAGGTCTCCCATATCTTTCGCGGTCAACGAGGAGGTCTTGAGTCGAGTGTCGGGGAAGTTGATGCCTTTCTCGGCGCGCAGCTTCGCGCCTTGCGGTCCGGTGTGGGTAATCTCGACCGTGATGCGTTCCCCATCGTTCTCCCGGACAATGCCGCCGATCTTCCCATCGTCGAACCATGCGCTCTGTCCGGGCTCTACCTGCTCGAAGGCCGCCGACAGGGTGCAATGAATGTGCGCCGGCTCCAGCACCCTACCCTCCGGGTCCCGCAGCGCATCCGCGCCGGAAATGTCCTCGCGGGTCAGGATCAATTGATCACCGGGACGCAGCGCAATGGGGGTCACCACCTCGGGCACGCTCACGACTTGTCCTGAGCCGATCGGTTGCCCACCGCGACGGGCAACGACCGAAGTGCCCTCCTCGATATACGCCGTTCGATCGATCTCGGCGACGCACGCGTGCCCGCTGCACTCCAAGACGCACAGCTCATGCGACTGTCCGCGCGTGTCCGTGAAGCCGATTAGGTCGTCGGCTTGCAGCCGCGAGACCAGGTCGCCTTCAATCGCCAGCATGAACCGGACGTCGGCCGGCGGCGATTGATCGTGCCCCGGCTGCATTAGCGCGATCCGCCCGGCGATCGCCAAGCGGCCGAAGGCGTCCCGCAGGGGATTGAGCTTGGTTACACGCCCACTCGCCTTGATGCCGCCCGTGCGCAGCTTGGGTCCCGCGAGGTCCGCCTGGACACGGCAGCTACGTCCAACGGCCCGCTCGGCCAGGCGCAGATTCTCCACCATCGCGGCCCACGCGTCCGGCCCGTCGTGCGCGCAATTGATGCGCATGACGTCCATTCCCGCGGTCAGTAGGTCCTGCACAAGCCGGGGATTGGTGGCTGCCTCGCTGGGCATGGTCACCATAATCCGCACGAAGCGTCCGGGCGGGTCGGCGCCGAGCAACGCGCGGGTATGGTCGCGGAGCAACAGGGGGCCGGTGCGGAAATCGACGGGCGCTTGCGGCGTGTCCCCGAAGGTCCTGCCGGTGAGCTTCTCCAGGATGCCGATAACCGCGTTGAGGCTGGCCAAGGCATGCGGCTCGAGCACCCCCAGGGACGACAGCCCGAGCGATGCCAGATCCTGTTGCAGGACTCGGATGTCGTGTTGCCGGATGCTGAGATAGTGCAACAGGTTCATCGCGCCGGCGCGGTAGCTGGGCTCGATCTGTGCCAGATCGGATGCGTAGCGCTCCGCGAGCTTGAGCGCACCATTGCGCAGATCCACGAGCTGCGCCTCAAGCCGCTCCAACTGACGCTGCGTGGGACCGAGAGTCATGGTGTCGCCTCATTGGGGAAGGCCCGATCGGGCCGCGAGCCACGCAATCTACGACGACATTGTTGCAATCCTGCGATCAGTCGCTCACGCGAGGCGTTTTCGATCACGGTCGGGCAGCGATGGCGCAGCCGCAAATCGTCCAAGATTGCCGCCGGCGATTCGGAGGCGTGATCAGTCGGTTCGCGGCCCGCTGTCGTCGCCGGCGCTGTCGGATCGGAAGATGTCCAACCGTGCGGCCTCGCTGATGGCTACCACCGCGGGGTGGCGCAGACGCCGCTCGGCAGAGATGGCGTAATAGCGCTCGCGCACCGCCTTGGTGCTGCCGATGGACTCAACCTGATACTGGGTGGCGATCTCCCGGTCGATGACGCTCGGCGAGACGAAGACCCCCACACCCTTCTGACCGAAGGCCTGCATCAGTGACCGGTCCTCCAACTCGCCGACGACGCGCGGGCGAATGCCCTGCTGGTCGAGCCAGTGCATCAGGGCCCCGCGCAGGGCGGTACTTTCGGCGGGGATCAGCATGGGCGCATCCTCCAGCGACTCGGGGAAGCCCGGGCGCAGCCGCGCCGCCAACTCGGGCGCGGCAAAGAAGGTGATGCCGCACTCCCCAAGGGGGTGGTTGAAGGCGCGTACGCTGAGCGCCCCGCCCAACGGGGTGTCCGCGAGCACCATGTCCAGCTTGTGGATGGCGACGTCCGCGAGCAGGGCATCGAGCTTGCCCTCCCGGCACAGGATGCGCACCGGCTGATCGGGGAGGTTGAGCGCCGGCTCCAAAAGCCGATAGGCGACCGGCTTGGGCACCACGTCCACCACCCCCACCGAGAACTGCAGTGCCTGCCCGGTCCGGCGACCCTCGAGGGTCTCGGTCATCTCAGCCCCCAGGCGGAAGATCTCGTCGGCGAATCCGAGCGCCAAGCGCCCCGCCTCGGTGAGCACCAAGCTGCGCCCCGTGCGGGAGAAAAGCTGCACCCCTAGTGCGTCCTCCAAGACCCTAAGCTGGCTGCTGATGGTCTGAGGCGTGAGATGCAGCACCTCCGCCGCCCGTGTGAGGCTGCCCTCGCGGGCGACCGTCCAAAAATAATACAAGTGGTTGTAGTTGCTACCGCGCATCCGGTTTCCGTTTCGAGAATCTCGAAGAAACATTAAAAAACATTCGAATTTTACTCGGTTCTCGCAGGCCCTATATTAGGCTTGTAGAGCGCATACGGCGCCGGCATCAACTCGATGACTGATGAGAGGAAATCGCAAATGAACGAGCAAGAACGTGGAATGATCGACGGCCTGTTTACGCGCCTGCGCGAGGCCGAGGCCCAGACCGGACCGCGCGATGCGCAAGCCGAGGCACTGATCGCCGAACGCATCGCAAACCAGCCCGGGGCCGCCTACATGCTGGCACAGGTGGTGCTGGTGCAGGAGCAGGGTCTCAACAACCTCGGCAACCGGGTCGAGGAGATGGAGCGCCAGCTCGCCGAGCGCCCGCAGGCGGGTTCCGGCGTCTTTGGCGGGCTCTTCGGTGGCGCCGCGCGTTCGGCCG
>JBGSTR010000354.1:0-1925 GCA_041736365.1 Chromatiaceae bacterium
GCTTCCGATTCGGTGATGATGAACCGTCTCAAGGCAGCACCTGCTGGGTGAGTTCAGGAATGCGCCTATTTTAACCACATCCTACTGTTATGTAACGGAATTTCGCCATCCTTCGTTCGTTCCGATCACGGAACCAGGAAATTCTTATAATCGCTTCCGATCCGGGGTCGTCGATGCGCGCCAATCGCTTCCTGCCCGCCGCCGTCGCGCTTGCCCTGACCGCTAACTGCGCGCTTGCGGAGCCGGCCTCCTATCGGGCGGGCGCCGAGCGCTTCGCGATCGAAATGGCGGACAAGCACGGCTTCGACGCCGCCGAGGTTCAGGCCTTGCTCGGCCGGGCGAGCTACCGTCAAGACATCGTCGATGCCATGAATCGCCCCCACGAGGGCAAGCCGTGGGCGCAGTACCGGCGGCTCTTTCTCACCCCGGAGCGGATCGCGGGCGGGGTCGAGTTCTGGCGCAAGAACGCGGATCTCCTGGCCCGGGTCGAGTCCACCTACGGCGTGCGTCCGGAGGTGATCGTCGCCATCATCGGCGTCGAGACCAGCTACGGCGGCAACGTCGGCAAGCATCGGGTGATCGATGCCCTGACTACGTTGGGTTTCTCCTATCCGAAGAGGGCGGATTTCTTCCGCGGCGAGCTCGAGGAATTCCTGCTGCTGAGCCGCGACGAGCACGTCGATCCGGAATCCGCCGTCGGCTCCTATGCCGGGGCGCTCGGCAAACCCCAGTTCATTGCCTCCAGCTATCGGGCCTTCGCGGTCGATTTCGACGGCGATGGACGTCGCGACCTATGGCACAGCGACGCGGACGTGATCGGTAGCGTCGCCAACTATTTCCGGCTGCACGGCTGGCTCACCGGCGAGCCGGTCGCGGTCCCGGCCAAAATTCCGGAGGGTGTGCCGCCGGGCATCGAGATCGCCGAGAAGGAGCCGCTCAAGCCGAACACCACGGCCGGCCGGTTGCGCGTAGCCGGGGTGGATTGGCGGGAGCCCGTGGCGTCGTCGACGCGCGCGGCGTTGATCCGGCTCGACGGTGCCGATGACGAGTATTGGCTCGGCCTCGACAATTTTTATGTGATTACCCGTTACAACCACAGCAACCTGTACGCCATGGCGGTGTACCAGCTTAGTCGGGAGATCCGGGCGCGTTACGCCGGGGAAACCTGATTGCGGAACGTACGGGCACGGGGCGCCATGGGCGCGTAATCGGTCCCGCCGCCGGCGGGGCGCTCTCGGGGGGGAGCTTGCATGCACAAACACAATCAGGGTGGCGAAGCGGTCCGGCTCAGCGCAAGAGGCTGGCCGGGGTTCGGGCTGGCGGTTGCGGTGTTCTCGGTGCTGTTGCTCGGCGGGTGCGCCAGCAGCGGCGGGCCAAAATACGCGGGCGGCGAGTCGCCGGACGATGTCGCCAACATACCCGATGCGGTGCCTCGGGTTGAGCCGCGGGCCAAGTACGGCAACATGGAGTCCTATGTAGTCTTCGGCAAACGCTACCACACCAAGGAAAGCAGCGACGGCTATGTGGAGCGCGGTCTCGCTTCCTGGTACGGCCCCAATTTCCACGGCCGCAACACCAGCTCCGGCGAACGCTACGACATGTACGGCATGACGGCCGCCCACAAGACCCTGCCGCTGCCGACCTACGCCCGGGTGACCAACCTGGAGAACGGCCGCAGCGCGGTGGTCAAGATCAACGACCGCGGCCCGTTCCACGGGCCGCGGGTGATCGATCTCTCCTACGCTGCGGCCACCAAGCTCGGTGTCGTCAAGAAGGGCACTGCAATGGTGGAGGTGCGCGCAATCGATCCCACCCGCCCCGAGTCGGACCAGGGGCCGTTCCTCGCCGCCGCGCCCAAGGCCCAACCTGCCGTGCATACACGAACCAAGGCGGCTCCGCAGCGGCCCGCTGCTCCCGCGCGGCCG
>JBGSTR010000419.1:0-1611 GCA_041736365.1 Chromatiaceae bacterium
GCGGGCGACTGCGCCGGTGACTGCGCGGGCGACGGGGCCTCCGGCGCGCCTACCACCCCGACCTTGATCAGGTCCTCCGGCTCGCCGCTGAAGATCAGCGCAAACCCCAGCACCATCAGGATCGGCATGGCGATGTTCCAGCCGAGACCGGCGCGGTCGCGGTAGAACTCCCGGTTGCGGGCGACCAGCACGGCGAGAATCCGGTGCCACATGGTCAGGACCTTAGCGCATGGCCGGTGAGGCGCAGGAACAGATCCTCCAGGGTGGGCGTCCCCACGCGCAGATCGGTAAGCTCGGCGCCCGCTCGCTCCAGCTGCGCAAGCGCCGCGGTTACGCTGTCCGCGAAGAGCTCGATCTCGCCTTCCCGAACCTCCGCGTCGGCCGGAAGTGGCGCCGCGGACGGCCAGGCAGACTGCGGCAGACGCACGACCACCGCGGGAAAATGCTCCCCCACCAGGGCCTTGGGACTGCCGCGGGCGACGATGCGGCCGTGATCCACGATCGCGATCTCATCGCACAGCCGCTCGGCCTCCTCCATGTAGTGGGTCGTCAGCACCACCGTCTTACCGCGCCGGCGAACGGTCTCGATCAATCCCCAGAAGTTGCGGCGGGCCTGGGGGTCGAGCCCCGTCGTCGGCTCGTCGAGATACACCAAGGCAGGATCATTGACCAGCGCGATGGCCAGCAGCAGCCGCTGGCGCTGGCCGCCCGAAAGACGCCGGGTGTCGCGATCGAGCAGCTCGCCGAGGTTGCACATCCGGATCAGCTCCTCGCGGTCCGCGGTGCGCCGGTAGAGACTGGCGAACATGGTCAGCGACTCGCCGACGGTTTGGAAATCCTGCAACGCGGTAGCCTGGAACTGGATGCCGATCGCCTCGCGATAGGCCGGTCCAAGCGGCTCGCCGCAATACAGCACCTCGCCCGACGTCGGCCGACCGATCCCCTCCAGCATCTCCAGCGTTGTCGTCTTGCCGGCGCCGTTGGGTCCGAGCAGCCCGAAACATTTTCCAACCTCGACACCGAAGCTGATCCCGTCCACCGCCCGCACGCCGGGGTAGAGTCGAACCAGGTCGCGGGCTTCGATCAGTGGTTCCAATGGCTATCGGTCAATCGCGGATGAAATGGGCGTGAGACGCACCGGCGACCGAACGGGGGAGAAAGCGCCGGTGCGAGTCGGCGTAGCGAGACGCGCCGCCCGGAGACGATACGTTCGTCGGCGTCCAAAAGCCAGCCACACCCCGCGAATCGAGCCTTCAATCGCGGGCGCGTAGGGTTTTCGTAGGCAAGCTATAGTTTCTATCTGCGCGCGGTGGGCACCGTGCCTCGAGCTCGTCCGGCCCGGAACGGCCCGGCATCTTCAAGCGCCCCAAGCGACGAGAAGATGTAGGCGGATCAAGTGGCGGAAAGCCTTTTGCTCCGCGTCTCATTTAGGAGGAAACCGCTTGAGCCGGATCATGGGTTCGGACACCGCGACCCTGGACATCGACGAGCTGCGACGCGCCTTTCTTGCGATCGAGCGCATCGGCGAGCGACTTGCCGCCGGGGCCGGCCCCGACGCGAGCGGCATAGATTCGCTCGATCTGCTGGCGCGGCTGACGATCGGTGACCAGA
>JBGSTR010000642.1:0-2525 GCA_041736365.1 Chromatiaceae bacterium
GGTGCGGGTTTGCTTGAGCGCGCGCTGGCGCCGAGCCTCGCGATCCTTCCGCTCGTCGGCCTGTTGAGCCTGCATCGACTTGAGCTGGCTCGCGACCGAGTAGTCGCGGGTCGACCCCAACGGCTCGCCGCTCGGCGTCCGGGTGTCGACCTCCACCACGTCTCCCCGGCTTTCTCCCCGGCAGGCGGTTTGCTGATAGCTGATGCTGCCGTCCGGGTGCTCGCACTTGAAGAGTCCCGCCCGCGCCGAAACGGCCACCAATACGAGCGCGCCGATCCATCCCTGTCGCATTCCTTGCCCTCCTTGTCGCGTCCGAACCCTCCGCTCGGACTTCAGTGACTCAGCATTCGCGACGCCGGGCGGCTGCTTGGGCCAGCTCGCGCAGCATCGGTACCGTGTCGTCCCAGCCGACGCAGGCGTCGGTAATACTCTGACCGTAGACCAGGCCCCCGGTGGCGTCCAGGTTCTGACTACCGGCGACCAGGTGGCTTTCGATCATGGCGCCGATAATGCGCCGATCACCGCGTGCGATCTGGCCCGCGACATCGCGGCAGACCTGGATCTGCTTTTCGGGCTTCTTACGGCTGTTGGCGTGGCTGACATCGATCATGATCTTGGGCGTGAGACCGGACTCGCTGATCTGCTCGGCCGCGAGGTTCACGCTCTCGGTGTCGTAGTTCGGCCGGTGTCCGCCGCGCAGGATGATGTGGGTATCGGCGTTGCCGGTGGTGCTGAAGATGGCCGAGTGCCCGTCTTTGGTCAGCGACATGAATACGTGCGGCCGGGCCGAGGCGTGGATCGCGTCGATGGCCACCTTCACGTCGCCGTCGGTCGCGTTCTTGAAACCGACCGGACACGACAGGCCCGATGCCAGCTCGCGGTGGCCCTGGCTCTCCGTGGTGCGGGCGCCGATCGCGCCCCAGCTCACCAGGTCGGCGACATACTGGGGGCTGATCAGGTCCAGGAACTCCGTTCCCGCCGGCACGCCCATCTCGTTGAGGTCGAGCAACAGCTTGCGCGCCAGGCACAGGCCCTTGTTGATCTCGAAGCTCTCATCGAGGTTCGGGTCGTTGATCAGGCCCTTCCATCCGACGGTGGTGCGCGGTTTCTCGAAGTACACCCGCATCACGATCAGCAGGTCCGCGGCGAGCTCTTGTCGCAAGGGGGCGAGGCGCGTGGCGTATTCGACGGCCGCACGGGGATCGTGCACCGAGCAGGGGCCGGCGACCACCAAGAGCCGGTCGTCCTCGCCGGAGAGGATCTGCTGAATCTGGCGCCGCGTCGAATAGACGGTCTCCGCGGCCGGGTCCGACAACGGGTACTGCTCGTGCAGCTCCTTTGGGGGACGAACATTGGTGATGGCGCGGATGCGCAGATCGTCGGTTTGGTATGGCATGGGTCGGCGCGGCGGTTGGATCGCAAACCAAGGATTATAGTGCAATAAGCTGGCGGCCCGGCCCCGAAGATCGGATCCGGAGCGGTGCTGGTCGGCCGCGGCGTCGGATCTGGCGCTCGCCCGATCAGGGCAGGATTGCCGCCAAGGTGAGCGGAATCACCCCAAGGCTGATCAGCGTGCCCCAGATCACGATCGACGCGACGATCACCGGCTCCTGCTGGTACTTTTCCGCCAGCATATAGTTCAGCACCGCCGGCGGCAGGGCCGAGAACAGGATCAATTGAGCCGGCAGTTGCGCGTCGAGCCCCAGCAGCGGCGATACGAGCAGGGCGATGGCCACGCCGCTCGCCGGTCGCAAGAGTCCACCGATTACCCCGATGCGCCAATGCGACAGGTCCGCGTCCACCAGGCGCACCCCCAGCGAAAACAGCATCAGGGGGATCGCCACCTGGCCGAGCATCTCGATCGCCTGGGCCAGCGGCTCGTAGACCCTCACGCTGAGCAACGACATCGCGAGCCCGGCCAACGTCGCCAGGATCATGGGCATCCGCAGCAGCGCGAGCAGGCTGAAGTTGCGGTCGAGCATGCGCACGCCGAGCGTGAAATGCAGCAGATTTTCGACCAGGAACAGCACCACCGCCGCCGGCAGCCCCTCCTTGCCGAATGCAAGCAGCGCAAGCGGCAGACCCATGTTGCCGGAATTGTTGAACATCATCGGCGGCAGCAGGGTGCGCCGAGCAATGCCGAGCGGGCGCGCCAGCGCCAAGGCGACCACGCCCGACCCGAGCACCACGATCATTCCGCCGAGCGCCAGGTCGAGATAGTCGAGCAGCCTGAAATCTTCTCCCGACATGACGTGGAAGATCAGCGCCGGTACGAACACGTCGAGATTGACCCGGTTCGCCGCGGACATGTCCGTCGCGTGTCGGCGGGCATAGAGGTAGCCCACCAGCACCAGTCCGAACACCGGCAATACGATCGAGACGATCACGCTGCGGCCCGCCGCGGCGCAAGCCCGAACGACGCCGTTGGCGGCCGGCTCATGGCAGCGTGGGGGCGTTGACCCATTGGATGCTCGGGCCGAAGCGGCCGTGACGCACCCGCACCAGTCCCGCGTAGTCGATGTGCA
>JBGSTR010000425.1:0-9165 GCA_041736365.1 Chromatiaceae bacterium
CCGAGATCCAGGCCATCCGCGCGGCGCTTGCGCCGGATGCCCGGGGCGAGCCGATGGATGGCCTTGATGCGGCTGCCGACACCCCGCTGCCGGTGCTTGAGCAACTGTTTCAGAGGGAGCAGGCGGACCTAACCGCGACCGATGCGCGACGTGCTGACTTGGAGTCCCGTCTGGCAACATTCGAGCAGCGCCCCGAGGCCATCAGCCAGCCCCTCGCGGAGGCGACGAAACGACGCGAAGAGGCCTCGGCGCAGCTTCAGGCACCGGCCGCGGATAATGCAAGCCCCACGTTCGCGCAGGCCCAAAAGTGGGTGCTGGAGACGCGCTATGTGGCGCTGAGCACCGAGACCACGATGCTCGAGCAGGAGCTTTCAACCCTGCCGCTGCGGACGCAGTTGCTGGAAGCAAAGCGCGACAAGGAAGATGCCAACGTCGAAACGGTCGGCGAGCGCATTCGGGTACTCAACGACATGCTCGATCGCAAACGCCGCCAGGCGGCGGAACAAGCGACGACGGAAGCCGAGCAGACGCAGCGCGAGATTGAGGGGATGCCGCTGGTGTTGGTCGAGCTGTCGTCGGAAAACGCGGCAATTTCCCGTGATGTCAACAACATCATCCAGCAGCTTCAGGCGCAGGATCTGGTGCGACAAAACCTCGAGCAGCTCGTGGAGCAGATCGGTGCCGATTACCAAGATGCCCGTGCAACACTGGAGTCGGGCGAGGTCAACGACGATCTTGGCCGAATCTTGTTGCAGCAGTTCGATGCCCTGCCGGATCTACGGGCCTTTGTTCGAAACGACGAGCTGCGCCAGACGGAGATCGCCGACCTAACCGTGCGTCGCTTGGAGCATCGAGCCGAGGCGCGGCGCATTGCGGATGCAGAAGCGACCGTCGAGCGGCTCGCGCGGGAGCTGCAGGCCGATGCGGCGGCGAGGTCCGCGACCGAGGCCTCAGCCGATGCGGAGATCGAGGCGCAGAAGGCTAAGTTGCTGGAGCTGGTGGAGCAACGCCAAACACTGCTCGACAAGGCCTTGGAGACCTATCAGCTCTACCTCGGCAAGCTGCGGGAGCTCGATCGGGCCGAGCAGGCGTTGCTCGCGACCGCCGCCGAGTACGACGCCTACTTGGACGAGCAGCTACCCTGGTTGCGCAACGCCAAACCGATCCAACTTGAGGACATCCGCGCGATGCCGCGCGAGCTCAGGGCTCGGCTCGCGGCAGCGGACCTGCCGGGCTTGCCGCGCCTGATTGGCCAGCAGCTCTCGCGCAGTCCCGCCTTCTGGCTCGCCATGATCGGCGCCGGCGCCTTGCTGTGGCGACGCCGAGCCATCATCGCCGCAATCGAATCGGTCGCGCCCCGGATCGGTAAACCCACCACCGACCGTATGAGCTATACCGGGCGGGTGTTTGGCCTGACTCTGCTTGTCGCGGCGCCGCTGCCGCTACTCTTGGCGGTCGCGGGCTGGCAGCTCCAGGTCGACGGCGGTGCAACAGACCTGTCCCACGCCCTGGGCAGTGCACTGACACGGGTCGCCCTGCATCTTTTCGTTCTGCTCAGCCTGAGCGCCATCTGCCTGCCGCACGGGTTGGCCGCGGTACATTTTCGCTGGCCGGAGCGCAACCTGACGCTGCTGCGAACCCGGCTCAATCTATTTGTCTGGCCGTTCGTGACCTCGATTTTGATCGTCAACTTCGCGATTGGCATCAATCAGGCCGAGACCGGCGGGACCTTGGCCAAGCTCGGTCTGCTGCTTGGCTACCTTCCGCTGTCCTGGTTCCTCTACCGAGTGTTCCATCCGCGGCGCGGCGTGCTTGCGCACCTGCGATCGGGTGGCGACTACCCAATGGTCTTCCGCACCTACTTAATCTGGTACCCACTCACCGTGGGTTCTCCGTTGGCTTTGGTTGCGCTTGCGTGGACCGGTTACGTCTACACGGCCACGGCCTTTTCCTATCTTTTCTTGCTGACACTATGGTTCACGCTTGCGCTGGTGCTGGGCAACGCGCTCGCCTTGCGTTGGCTGCGGGTCACCCGGCGACGCCTCGCCTACGATGTCGCCATGGAACGCCAACGCGCGGAGCAAGCGGCAGCCGAAGAGCATGAGGCACTCGCGGAGATGGGTGACCTGCAGTTCGAGGCGCCGGAGGTGGACATTACGGCCCTGAGCGACGAGACGCGCGGGCTGATCCGGATACTCATGCTCTCCGCCGCCATCGCCGGCTATTTCCTGATCTGGTTTAGCGCCCTGCCGGCGCTGCATATCTTTGACGATGTGGTCTTGTGGTACGGCACCGTCACCGTCGATGGCGCGGATCAGCCACTACCCATCACGCTGGGGAACCTCGGTCAGGCTTTTCTGTATGCCGTCGGCACCTGGGTGCTGGCGGATCGCCTCCCGGCCCTATTGGAGATCTTGCTGCTACAGCGCTTTAAGATGACTGCTGCCAGCCGCTATACGGTGACCACCTTGACGACCTATGTCGTGGTCGCGGTCGGTCTGTTGCTGGTGCTCAGCGCTCTCGGTGCGCGTTGGTCGCAAGTGCAATGGCTGGTGGCGGCGCTCAGCGTCGGCATCGGCTTCGGCCTGCAGGAGATCGTCGCAAACTTCATCAGCGGGTTGATCATCCTGTTCGAGCGACCCATTCGCGTCGGCGATGCCGTCACCGTTGGCGACACCGATGGCGTGGTCACCAAGATCAAGATCCGCGCCACCACCATTCGCAACTGGGACGGCAAGGAGCTGCTGGTACCGAACAAGGAGTTCATCACCGGACGTCTGCTTAATTGGTCGCTGTCGGACCAGACCACTCGGCTGGTCCTCGCCGTCGGCATCGCTTACGGATCGCCGGTACGCCAGGCCATGGACCTGCTGGAGGAGGTGGCCAAAGAGAACCCCAACGTGCTCGATGAGCCTTCCCCGACAGTGATCTTCGAGACCTTCGGCGACAACGCGCTCGGCCTGATGCTGCGCTGTTTCGTCGACTCCATCGATCTACGCGTCAGCACCATCAGCGCGTTGAACGAGGCCATCAACGACAAGTTCAATGCCGCCGGCATCAGCATCGCCTTCCCGCAGCGCGACCTGCATCTGGACACCATCAAGCCGCTGCGGGTTCAGATCGAACACGCCGTACCTGCTGGCGAATAGACGAATAGAACCGTTGTCGTTCGGTAGCCGAAGGTCCCGGTTTGGTTGGAACGTTTTCGATCGTTGCTGATGGAGAGTCGTAACGTTGATCTAGAACCACCGCCTTCGGCGCAAGTACAACAATTGCAGCGTAACGATGGCAACCGTTCCTCCGCACAGCAGTGGGAAGGCCCAGGGCGTGCCGCTGCCCGGAATGCCGCCGACGTTTACACCGAGTAGCCCCGTGATGAATCCCAGAGGCAGGAAGACGGCGGTGACGACCGACAACAGGTACATGCGCTTCTCAGTCCTTTCCGAGAGGCGCTGCAGCAGCTCCTCCTGGGTGACCGTGGCGCGATCGCGGGACGCCTCAAGTGCCTCCAGGTAACGAGTGGTCTGATCCGCCACTTCCCGCAGCCAAGCCCGGTCGTCCTCCTCAAGCCAGGACACCTTGGCCGCAGCCAAGCGCAGGAGCGCGTCGCGCTGCGGGACCAGATAGCGGCGCAGCCCGATGAAGCCGCGGCGCAGGTCCGCGAGGGCCGCGTTGACCGTTTCCATGTTGCCTTCGTCCACCTGTTCCTCGAGGTCGTCCGCCTGGATTTCCATGCCTTCGATAACGTCGTCCATGCGCTCGGCGAGTCGGTCGGCGATCATGGTCAGGAGCTCCCCGGCGTTGCAGGGTGCGCGCCCGCGTTCGATCGACTGCTCCACATCCTGGACTGCGTGCAACCGCTGCTTGCGACAACTGACCACCAGGTTCTCGCTCGCCCAGATGCGGATGGAGACCATGTCGTCCGGCTCGGCGCCGGGGTTGAAATTGATCCCGCGCAGGATGACAAGCACGCCCTCTTCAAGGTGGAGCAGGCGGGGTCGAGTATGCTCAGCCAGCAGTCCGTCCGACATCGGCTCGTCGAGCCCGCTCTCGTCGCTTACGTAGGTGTGGGTGTAGGCGTCCGAGAGGTCGAGGTGTATCCAGGTCAGCCCCGCCTTGAAGTTGGCGCCGTGGATGTCTTCCCATCCGAGGCGCTTCCCGCCGCCCTGGCCGTCTAGGCGGTAGGCGCAGACGAGGCCGCGGGTAGTCGGTCGATCGGTATCGGTCATCGTAGATCCGGTATTGGTTCTTTGTTTCGTTGAGGTATGGGTATCGATATGGCGGGTTGTTCGATCCGCCCAACCGTGCCGTGCAGGGGAGTTTGGGGGAAGGGGATCTCTCAGTCGTATTCGGCGGTACAGGCGTAGACGCACCAGCGTTGGATGGGGCGTCGCAGCCGATTGTAGGCGTCGCCGAGCTCCGCGTCGAAATAGGCGATCACCGCGATGTCCAGCGAAGCGTTGTTGGGCAGCTCGAGCGCCACCCGTAGGGCGATGCTGTCGACCTCGTATCCGTCCGGTACGACGGTCGTCCGGAGGGTGTGGCCGATCGCGGGGAGTAGAGTCGCCGCGTGAAAGGGAAATGGACGTGCCAGAATATGTCGGTCGCCATGCGCTCGAACACTTCGCCGCGTACCCGGTTTGGTTGAATGATCGTTAAATTCAGCAGGGAGCTCGTACCGATCCCGGAACCAACGCGGGGACTGCCGCGGAGAAGTCTCACCGCGCTAACCGCGCATTACCGGTCCGTGCTTTCAGCCGCGCGGATCTGTCAGCTCTACGCCTACCTGCTCCTGTTTGAGGTGCTGCTGAAGGCCATCTCGATCCTACTGATGGGCGCTATTTGGGTCGTCAGCGCCGGCATCGCCCTGCGGACCGGGTCCGACATCCCCGCCTACACGCCCCTCGCGACGACGTTCCGGTCCGCCACCGAGGTCTTCTATCTCGCGAACGTCTGGCTCATCTTTTGGGTGTTCGCGGATATGCGCCGCGCGTATTGGGTGTTGGCGCTCTGCGCGCTGGGTCTCGCGCACAATGTGCTCGTCGCTTACCAGAGCGCGTTTGCGGCAGGCAGCGGTTTCCAGGTCCAGGTCGATGGCCTCGACCTCAGCCAGGAGTCGCTTCTAAGCGCATATCTGTTCTTCGGCGGCATCGTCGCGAGTCATCTCTATTTCTTTGCCGTCGCTTGGCGCGGACAGCGCAGCATCCACGCGCTGGGGCCGGAAGAAGCACGCATTGCTTCGGAGCTCGGCGGGATCAAGAGCACGGCGAAGGCCGCATTGACGGCGATGGTCAACGTCCCGCGCACCATCCGTTATTCACGCATACCGCTGTGGACCGGATTGCTGCAGGCCTTTTCAGGCGTGGCGAACTTTCTCAACTACTGGATCGTTACCATGGCGTTCCTCGCCTTGTGCGCGGTCCCGGTTCTGCTCGCGGTCCTCGGTCCACCGGTGACTTCCGTTGTCCGCTATGGCTGGACGAATGGCATGGACTCGAAGGTGGCCTGGATCGGATTGTATGTAAGCGTCGTTGTGCTCCTTCTGACGCTTCTATTCGTCGCCGGTCCAATGCTCGTTCACCTGCTCGGCCGCCTGACCCTTGCGCTCGCTCGCCGGACGATGAAGCGAAGCCTGCACGACATCCAGGACGAAGACGAGCGAGCGCCGATCCTGTTCTTGCGCTCGTTTTTGGATGACCTAGTGGCGCTCAGACCGCGCCGCTTCCTGTTCGAGCAGTGGCTGCTCGATGGCACCAGCCGCTCGATGACGCTCGACTATCTGATCCTGTCGGAGGGTACGGAGTACGGACCTACCGTCGCGCTCGGAAACCCAAAGGATCCGGCACCTCCCTATGGCGTGATTCGCGGTTATTTCGACCACGCTACCTGGCGGCTTGCCGTAGCGGATCTAAGCCAGCGATCGAGCGCCATTATCGTTGTGCTCGACGCGACAGAAGGCGTCGACTGGGAGATTGGCCACATCATTGCCCAGCGATACATCTCCAAGACGTTGTTTCTGCTGACGCCGGACGATGTCGGGTCGGAGCGGGGCAGGATGCTCCTTGGCCAAGTGTTGGAAGCCTGCGGCCAATCGCGCGACGTCGATGCCGGTGTCGACGGTCAGCGGGTGACCGGCTTTTGGACGAACGCCGGCGGCAACATCGAGCTGTTGACGGTGGATACGCCTGACGTATACGCGTATCTGATGGCCATCCGGTTGTTCCTGCGGACCAAGCTCGGTTAAGCGTGGAGCTCGGGTCAACGCCTTTCCGGTCGCCGGAGCCTTCATCCGGATCAAGCACCCGGTGGCAAGCTTCGTCAGCGCTGAAGCTTTTTCTCGTCGCTACGGCATGCAGGGCGCCGATTGATGGGCACGGCCTATCGGCCTTTGCCCCTGCTACGTTTCTACGGCCTCACGGGCCGCAGAGTCGGTAGGATGGGCAAAGCGCAGCGTGCCCATCAATTCCCCTCAACGAGCCGCGACGATTCGATTACTCCCCCCACTCGCCTGTCTCTCCTTCCAGCGACCTTGGCGTCTGCTCGCCCCAATCCGGCGGATACCAACCCGCGGATACAGCACGCGCAAACGAGCTGTAAGGCCAGTCTCCGGGACGCTCCACATAGCCATGCTTCACCGGATTGAAATGCACATAATCCACATGGCGCTGCCAGTCCAGCTCGTCGCGCATCGCATGCTCCCAATAGCGACGTTGCCAGATACCCTTCTCGCGCCGTCTCGACAGGGATGCCCGATCGATGCCTAGGCCCATACCAACGCTGAAATAGTGCTTGATCGTACGCCATCGCAGCGGGTAATCCGCATCCCCCTCGGGCAAGCGCCAGACCATATGTAAATGGTCCGGCAAGATCACAGCGGCATCGATCTCGAAGGGGTGGATTACCTTCACCCGTCGGATCCCCTCTCGCAACCGCGCCACGCTTTCGGCATTCGCGAATAGCGGTCGGCGACCTTGAGCAACGACGGTGAAGAAATAGCACCCGCCTGCCACGAACGCCCGACGGTAGTCCGTCATAGAACACCCCGTACCCTGGAGCGATCGAGCGCAACGCCGATGGGCACGACCTATCGGCCTTTGCCCATCCTACGGTTCTACGGTCTCACGGGCCGCAGATTCGGTAGGATGGGCAAACCGCAGCGTGCCCATCGTCGGCGCAATTGATGGGCACGGCCTACCGGCCTTTGCCCATCCTACGGTTCTTCGCCCATCGTACGATTCATGGGCCATGATCTCGCCCATGTCGTCGAGAAGCCGTCGATGGGTTCCGCGTTTCCGAAGGTCAAGGATGGGCAAAGCGCAGCGTGCCCATCGTCGGCGCAATCGATGGGCACGGCCTACCGGCCTTTGCCCATCCTACGGTTCTTCGCCCATCCACGGTTCTTCGCCCATCCTACGGTTCTTTGCCCATCGTACGATTCATGGGCCATGATCTCGCCCATGTCGTCGAGAAGCCGTCGATGGGTTCCGCGTTTCCGAAGGTCGTAGGATGGGCAAAGCGCAGCGTGCCCATCGTGGGCGTCGCATGAGGGGCACGGCCTATCCTGTATGGCTCGACGAGAAGGGCGAGGTTCAGGCGGCTATACCCAGCCAGAAGGTCATGTCCTTGCGCAGGAATTCCTCGTAGGGCATGTAGTGCGAGCCGTCGCAGGAAAACGTTAAGCTGATCATGCCGTTGAACACGTTGATTGAAGCGGATCTTAGGTAGAAGGTGTCATCCGCCCAGCGTAGATCGCGCATTCGATCCAGGATCAATCCGATGCTCGATGGGGGAATCAGTGCCTCCGCGGGGTAGGGTGCCTGCGGATAGGCGAGACAAATGTCGGGGTCTGCCAAGGCGTCCGGGTCCAGCATGCGGTAGCGATAGGGGTCGTCGAAAAACCAGACGGTGGCGCGGCTGCTGGAAAAGTGGACCACGGCTTGGAACATCCCGCGCTCGGTCAGCAGCTCTTCGAGGATGGACAGCGCCTGCTCCATATTCTGGTCCATTCGGCTTTCGATCCGGCATTGCTGAAACACGGTGCCGCGAATCGAAGGATCGCCCTTGATCTGCTGCCAGTAGGCCGGTTCGTCGTAGGGTCCCGCCACCACCGGCAGATCACGCAGATCGAAGTCCACGCCGAGGAATCCCAGTGTCGCGCCCTCCAAGCGGATGACGTGCAGCGCGGTCAGGCACGGGTGGTGAGTAAACCGATTTACATAGGCGTCGGAGAGCAGAAACCCCCAAGGCGGAATCGACTCCTTCATGTAGGGCATCTCGGATAGATCGCGCCCATGGGTCTCAGACAGCAAACCATCCGCGCCGACGCTGTCGGAGATTTGAGTCCCGTCGCTGCTCAGCACATAGAGGTGCGTGCAGAAGGGAAACCAAGAGCGGCTGGCGAGTAGCTTGCCGTTGAGGGCTGCCCGGTCGCCC
Source organism: Chromatiaceae bacterium (assembly GCA_041736365.1). Lineage (GTDB taxonomy): Bacteria > Pseudomonadota > Gammaproteobacteria > Chromatiales > Chromatiaceae > JBGSTR01. Next base: position 8,434 of record JBGSTR010000425.1, read on the forward strand.
ATCGCCGCGAGGCACTCGTTTGCGACGCTCGCCATGGGCACGTGCAAGGTCGCCGCAAGCTCTTGACGCTTATGATAAATGTTGTCTTTCAGTGTTGTGGCCATATAGGGCCTCCCTTAGTTGACCGTATACGATCAATTCGAGCTGAACCCGCGGTGCAACGGCTGGTGGAGCAGGTTCGGCGTTTGGGGTTGTGTATCGAGAGGAAGCGCGGTGTCAGGCGCCGGGGGCGTCATTCGCTGGAAGTAGACGGCCGAGTTGCGACGACGTCGGGCAAGCTGATCACGAAGCCGACCGCGCCGGTCAATGGTGCCGGAGCGACCGAACCCTGCCGTGCACCCCCAAAGAGGCGTTTAAGCCAAAATGGGTGCGGTCATGCTCCGCGAACACCCCCAGCATGCAGGACAAACGTTAAGTAATTATTTCTGATCGAGATTAATTCTGTAACAAGTTGTATCGCTCAACATTACGGCGTTGTTCATGTGGGTGCGAACGAGGCGAGGCAAGCCTACGCTTGCTCGGGCCCAAGCTTCCGCCACACTTTCTGGCCGATGGTAACCGCTAGCAGGATCACACCGCCGGCGAGCACGCCGACGAGCCCATTGAGCAGGGTGGGCGTCACCCCGGCCAGGATCGCCCCGACGCCTGGTATTGCCTCGGCCTCGTGCGCCGCGCCGTGGATCAAGGCCGCGAGCCAGGGCAGGCCGTGAACCAGGATGCCGCCGCCGACCA
>JBGSTR010000448.1:0-9717 GCA_041736365.1 Chromatiaceae bacterium
GCTCGACGACCAGATCCAGGCGCCCGCCGCAGGGCAGACCCAGCCGCGCCGATTCGCCCGCATCCGCCCCGAAGCTGAGCGACCCGAAGCCAAGCGATTGGTGTATTTCACCGGCAAGCTCCCCACCCCGCGCGCGCTCCACCAGCTCTTGCTCGACGCACCCACCCGATACCGAGCCCGTCTCCCGGCCACGGACGTCGATGAGCAACATTGAGCCGGGCGGGCGGGGCGATGAGCCCCAGGTCTCGACCACGGTGAAGAGCCATGCCGCCTCACCCTCCGGCAGCGCGCAAACGGCGTCCAGAATCTCGTCGTCGGGGTCGATCATCGAATCCCCTGCGCCTGCGCCTCCACCTCTCGCGCCGATTCCCTTTGCATCTGTCGCTCACGAGGCTTCCAGCGATTCTCCCAGCCGCGTTTGTGCGGCTTGCACAACCCACAGCAGCGCCGTTTTATTTTCATTTGTTTTCTCATGGTGCTCCGCCTCGGCAATTGACGCCTGCATCTACGCAATTAGAACGTCCACGACGAGATTATTCGGACGGCTCGCGGGTCGCGTGCTTGCAGTCATTCAGGCGCGGCGAATGGAGGTTCCGCAGGCTGCCTTCCGCCGCCGAAGAATGTACCAATTTTACTTATTATGTCAATGGCTTGCCGCCTCTGAATTCCCTCTATCCGTGGTCCGATATTGCCGATTCGTCACCCTACCGCGGCGGGTGCCCGGCCGCGTGAGCATTCGCAACGCACACGACCGTTCATCGATTTCCGTATTCCTACTGCTGCAATGATTCGCCGAGCGAACTAGTATCTCGTGTACTGTAGCCTCGACTCCACGCTTCCCCCGGCGCGAGAATCCGATGACCGCCATCCCCACGTACGCGCCCCGCGCGCCGATTTCCGGCGGCGGACGACCCGCATTCCACACCGAGCGGGTCGATGGGTTTCCGCGTTCGCGGGAATGACGGGTCGGTAGGACGGGTAGAACGGCCACGGCAGAACGTTGACGGTTGGCAGCGAGGCCGATTGGGCGCGAAACCCATCGACGCTGTCGCGGACTGGACGCGAATTTGATGGGTTTCGCTTCGCTCTACCCATCCTACGGGCGATCGGGACGATGTAACACACAGAGGAAGTCAAGACGATGAAAACAACCCCCAAGACACGAAACACCGTCTCCCCCCAACCACTGGTGCGTGCGATTCGCGACAGCCTCCGCGCCGGCAAGACCTATCGTGCCACCCGCGGGCTCTTGGGGGCCGGCCTGCTGGGGCTGGTCGCGAGCGGCTCGGCGCAAGCGGATTTCCCGGCTGTGATCGAGCTCTCCGACCTTGACGGCAGCACCGGCTTTATCGTCAACGGTATTAGTGAGTTGGATCTATCCGCCACGGTGAGCAATGCCGGCGACGTCAACGGCGACAGCGTCGATGACCTCATCATCGGCGCACCCGGAGCCAATTCGTTCTCCGGTCAAAGCTATGTGGTGTTCGGGGGAGCGGGCTTGGGCCGCGGCGGCGTGCTGGACCTCTCCGCCCTCGACGGCACCAATGGTTTCGCGCTCAACGGGATCGATCAAGGAGACCAGTCCGGAAACGCCGTCAGCGGCGCCGTGGATGTCAACGGCGACGGCGTCGACGACGTCATTATTGGCGCACCTGTCGCGGAAATAAACAGCTTTCCCTCGGGCCAAAGCTACGTGGTTTTCGGGGGAACTGGCGTAGGAAGCGGCGGTGCGCTGGAGCTCTCGGCGCTCGACGGCACCAACGGCTTTACACTCAACGGAATCGACGATCTCTTCTATTCCGTCGGCGAGTTCGTAACCGGGCTCGGCGACGTCAACGGCGACGGGGTCGATGACTTCATGATCGGCAGTGGGGAGTATGGAAGCTACGTGGTATTCGGGGGCTCGGATGTGGGCCGACAAGGAGTGATTGAGGTCTCTACCATGAACGGAACCAACGGTTTCGCGCTGGTAGACATCGAAAACACGGGTTCCGTCCGCGTCGTCGGCGACGTGAACGGCGACGGCATCAGTGAGATCATGGTAGGTGGTGCTAGTGCGTCCCCGAACGGCATTCACCTTGCCGGCCAGACATACGTGGTCTTTGGGCGTCCAACAGTAGGCAGCAGCGGCGTGTTGTCGGTATCTGCGCTCGATGGTACCAACGGTTTCGCCCTCAACGGCATCGATCAGGGTGATTTCTCCGGCAAGTCCGTCAGCGGTGCCGGGGATGTAAACGATGACGGTGTCGATGACATCATTATCGGCGCAACGTCAGCCGAGCCGAACGGCTATCTCTCCGGCCAAAGCTACGTGGTGTTTGGCGGCGCCCTTGTGGGCAACAAGGGCGTGCTCGAGCTCTCCGCACTCGACGGCACCAATGGCTTCGCCGTCAACGGCGTCAACCCCCGCGATCGATCCGGCAACTCCGTCAGCGCTGCCGGGGATGTCAATGGCGACGGTATCGATGACGTCATCATGGGCGCACGTAGGGCCGATCCAAACGGATTTTATTCCGGCCAAAGCTACGTGGTGTTCGGGCGCGCCGCCGATTCCGGCCCGTGGCCGTTCTTCGCCGCCCTTCGCGCCCTCGGCGACACGAACGGCGACGGCACCCCGGCAATCGCGATGATAGCGCGCCGCGACGGCAAGACCGTCGCAAAGGTCAAGGATGCCGCCGACGACACCCTGATCAGCCGCTTCGCGTTCAGCGCCGATCTGCCGCCGGTGGACGTCGAGGTGATGGGCGACTCGGGTCTCGCCCGCAGCCTGGTGCTGCTCGGAAGAGGGCCCGCCGCGGAGACCCGCGACCTGATGACCGGCGACCTGCTCGGCAGCGTCGCGTTCAATTCTAAATTCGTCCCCGTGGATCTCACAGTGCTTCCCGATCAGGACGGCAACGGCATTCCGGAGTTGGGGATGCTCAGTCAAGGCGCGAAGGGCGCAACCCGGGTCGAGATACGCGACGCGGTCACATTGAGCATCGACCCGATCAACACCCTCTGGTTCGACGCGTCGTTCGAGCCCCAACAGGTCATCACGCTGCCGGACCTCAACGGCAACGGCAGCGCCGAGGTCGGCGTGGTGCTCACCAAGGCCGACGACACCGACCGGCTGGCGGTCAGAGACACCGTGACCGGCGAGAAGGGCAAGACCCTGGCGCCTTGGTGGCGACCTGAGCTGGACGTGCTGCAAGCCTTGCCGGTGACGGACGCGGGCAGCAACCCGACCGGCAACGTCGCGATGCTGCTGCAAGACCCGGCCACCGGCAGCATCCTGGTGCGTGTCGCCGACGCCGCCACCAACGCGACTGTGGCGACGGTGCGCGGCTACAACCCGGACTTCGCCCCGGTGAAGTTGGCGCAGGTGGCGGACCTCAACGGCAACGGCTTCGACGACTACGCCCTGCTCGGTCGGGATCCGGCAAGCGGCCAAGTGACCGCCGAGGTCCGCGACGACTCCGGCGGCGTCAGCCGGATGTGGTTCAGCAGCGACTGCACCCCGCTCGATCTGGCCGCAATCGCCGACATCAACGCCAACGGCACGCAGGAGCTGGTAATGCTCGGGCGTTGCGGCACCGACGGAACACTCAAGGCCGTCGTCAAGGATGCGAAGACCGGCGATACCCTGAACCGGATGCGCTTCTGAGACCGGCAGGGCGCTCCTCGTTCCCACGCTCCGGCGTGGGAACGCAGTCTTGGCCGCTCCGCGGCCTTACGCTGACGCGACACTGGAGCGTCCGGAATCGCTCCCCACGTCGGAGCGTCGGAGCCAGAGTGCAAACAAACGTAGGATGGGCAAAGCGCGACGTGCCCATCGCCGGCTCGCTGGGCGCGAGGCACGACGGCGCGGGAGCGCTCTCAGGGCAAAATTGATGGGCACGGCCTGTCGGCCTTTGCCCATCCTACGGGGTTGGCACGAACCCCAACATTCCACGCGGCGGCGCAACCGTTGGGGTTCGCGATGCTCACGCCAACCTACTGCGATTGCAGCGAGTAGTTCTGCCAGCGCCCGGCCACGGGACGGTCGGTCCCTGCGCCGAAGGGTTCGCTGACCAGATCGATACCCGGTGTCCAATTGCGGCTGCCGTCCATGTCGAGGGCAAAGCGGCCGGTGCTCGGGCGCCAGAAGCCGATGTCGTCGAACCCCTCGCCGTTCCAGTCGCCGGTAACCGGTTCGTCGGTGGCGATTCCAAATGGGCCGCTGACCAGGTCGACACCCGCCGTCCAGGTTCGGCTGCCGTCGCTATCGAGGTAGAAGCGGCCGGTGCTCGGGCGCCGCACGCCGATATCGGCGATGCCGTCGCCGTTCCAGTCCCCGGCTACCGGCTGATCCGCCGGAAGGCCGAATGGATCGGTGATTCGATCGACACCCGTGTTCCAGGTGCGACTACCGTTTGAATCGAGATAGAAGCGTCCGGTGCTCGGGCGCCACACGCCGATGTCGTCGAGCCCATCGCCGTTCCAGTCCCCGGCCACCGGTAGGTCCGATGGGATGCCGAAGGGGTCGCTGATCAGGTCGACACCGGGGGTCCAGGTGCGGCTGCCGTCCATGTCCAGGTAGAAGCGCCCGGTGCTCGGACGCCACACGCCGATGTCGTCGGCACCGTCCCCGTTCCAGTCCCCGATTACCGGCCGGTCCGTGGAGACGCCGAAGGGGTCGGTAATGCGATCAACCCCCGCGGTCCAGGCAAAGCTGCCATCCGTGTCCAGATAAAACTGGCCAGTGCTCGGACGCCAGAAGCCGACGAAGGTCAGCGCCTTGCTGTCCAGGAGACCGGAGTAGTAGGTCGACGTATCTCGATTCAGTCCGGCACCGTCCTGGTAATTATCCCCCACCTCGCGCACGCAGGGCTCCGTCGGGCTGCACTGCAAACCTCTGAACATCCAGGCGGCCAGTTTGTTCTGCGTCGTCTTGTACGGGTGAAAGCAGTCGCAGTTGTTGATGTCGGCGGACTCGAAGAGGTACTTGCCGAATACCTCGGAGCGTTTCAGGCTCACGCCCGGGGCCTTAACGACGTTGCCGGTTCCGAATGCGGCGTTCGCCGGGATCTTGGCGCCGGGGGCGACCGCCGCGTATTCGGCCACCACCCGCTGAATCGCGTTGCGGTAGTTGACGAATGCCTCGTTCGCCTTGGCGATACGGGCCGGGCTGCAATCCTGGGTGACCGAGCGGCATACCCCGGAAGCACCGAACAGCGTGGCCGTCTGCCAGATGTTGGAGCACCGCAGGTTCGAGCCCACGCTCTTGTCCTTGGCGCGGCAAAGCAGCGACACCCGGGGTGGATCCGCGACGCCAATGTGGGCGTTGGGGACGGTGACCAGCACGTCGAGCGCCCGTCGGACCTCGCGCTCGAAGGTCGCCGGCTTGGGACGGCAGTGATTGGTGTTGTCGAGTCGCCCGGTCGGGTCGTTCGCGCAGGGCTGGTTCACGTTCACGGTGTTGGTGCACAGGTCGTTGCCACCGAGGAGGATCGCCACCAGGCGGTTGGACCCCTGGCTGGCCAGCCAGCTCTTCGCGCTCACTGCCTGGTCATAGGCGTCGGTGTACATTTCCGCGCCGTTCCAGGCGAAGTTGCCGACGGCCAATGGACTCGCGCCGGTGCACCAGGTGCGCTCGGCCACGCTGAAGACGTTGTGCTCGGTGCACTGCCCGAGCTCGCCGGTGTTGGAGAACCAGGAATAGCGCAGGTCGTCGCCCCAGCTACAGCTCGGGGAAAAGGCCTGGTCGCCGTTCGCGTTGTAGGCGCGGGTAATGCTGTCCCCGAGCACGGCCAGGGAGCCCATTGCCTGCCAGCGTGTAAAGAGCTTGGGCGAGTTGGCGAGCAGGGGGTTGGCGCCGCCGCCGATGTCGATCGCATAGGCGTAGATCCAATGCTGATCGCCATCCTTCAAGGCCGCGGGCAGGGTGAAGTTGAATCCGTGGCTCGCGGTTCCACCGCACGCGGAGGCTACGTCCGGCCGGCTCACGTTGGCGGTGGTCGAGCCAATGAAGATGCCCCCGCCGCCCGCCGGGCCGTCCATGTAGAAGTGGACCGACAGCGGTCGCGCGTAGTCGTCCGCATCGCAGGTCCAGCCCAGTGTGCTGTTCTGGTTGACCGCGTCGTGGCTCCCCGTCGGGAGGCTGCTGGCGGCTTGGACGCCGGGGCCGAGCTCGCCGTCATTCGCGACATAGTCGCCGCGAGCTGCGAATGCGAGCGGCTCCAGCAGCGCAATCCGTGCCTGGACCATTGCGGCAAATGCCGCTCGCGAGTCGCCCGCAACGAAGTCGTTCGGCTCGGGTCGCCCGTCGCAGCGCTGGTAGACCTCGTCCAGGGCCGTTAGGGCCGCGGCGTAGTCCTCCCCGGCGCTCAACGCTTGCGCGGCCACCAGCTTGTTGTATAGCGCGGTGGCGCGTTGGGCCGCGGATGGCTCCCCGCCCGTTCCGGTGAGCGACCCGTCTCCGATCGCGGCATTGAAGAACGTAAGCAAGTCTTCCGTGGCCGCTACCAGATTGGGCTCGCTGGCAAGGGGTCCGGCGGGTAGGACATCCCCAACCGTGCCGTCGGCGCCTTGCCACACGACCCAGTCGCCGACGAACTTCGGCTTCAGACCCCCGCCGCTGTCCGGAGCGGCATGGACGGGAACCTCAAAGATGATCGTCAGTGCGGCCAACAGGGCCGCCGCGTGTCTTGTTTTCATAGAGGGCACCTCCCGGCACAGTCGCCACCTTGCCTGTGATTGCCGCACCGCGATGCCGAAACGGGGCGGCGACGGATATAAAGTAGGAGATCGCGGCTGCCGCGGATAAAGCCAAGGACCTCCCGGCGCAATCATCGCGGCGCTGGCCATCCAACCGATGTCCGTCGAATCTCGGCCGGCGTCATCGAGATTTCCCTGCTTGAGTTGGTGCAACGTCCTCGCGAAGGCTAGTATTTCGTGTACCGCACCCTCTGGCCAAAAGCCCCCAGGCAATCGAATCCAATGACCGACACCCCCGACGTACGCGCCGAGCCCACCGATTCCACCCTCGCAAACGACGCGTCATCCGCGCCGAGCTCGCCAGCGCCGGGGACTCCCGAGGCCGCCCCGCGCCTGGAGATCCAGACCTCGCGCCAGTTCACCGCCTGGCTCGCCGCCGAGCGCCTGAGCCTGGCGTTCACGACTTACCAGGGCGGCAAGGTGTTCTTTATCGGGCTCAAGCCCGACGGGCGACTTGAGGTCTTCAACCGAACCTTTGAACGCTGCATGGGCCTGGCGGCCTCGTCCCAAACCCTATGGCTCAGCAGCCTCTACCAGCTCTGGCGCTTCGAGAACGTGCTGGAGCCCGGTAAGCTCTATCAGGACTACGATCGGGTCTACGTGCCCCAGGTGGCCTATACGACCGGGGATATCGACGTCCACGACGTGGCCGTGGACGCCGCGGGCCGCCCGGTGTTCGTCAACACCCTGTTCAGTTGTCTCGCCACCGTGAGCGAGACCCATAGCTTCGAGCCCCTGTGGAAGCCGGCCTTCATCTCCAAGCTCGCCGCCGAAGACCGCTGCCACCTCAACGGCCTGGCAATGGAAAACGGCTCGCCCCGCTATGTGACCGCGGTTAGCCGCAGCGACGTCGCCGACGGCTGGCGCGATCACCGGCGCGACGGCGGCATCGTGGTCGATTGCGAGTACAACGAGATCGTTGGCTCCGGGTTCTCCATGCCCCACTCCCCGCGCCTGCACCGGGGACGCCTGTGGCTCCTCAACTCCGGCCAGGGCGAGCTCGGCACCCTGGAGCCCGAGACCGGGCACTTCGAGCCCGTCGCCTTCTGCCCGGGCTACGCGCGGGGACTGGCGCTGCACGGCGACTATGCGGTGATCGGACTCTCCGGTCCGCGCCACAACAAGACCTTCGAGGGACTGCCGCTGGACGAGCGGCTCAAGGACAAAGGCAGCAGCGCCCGCTGCGGCCTACACATCGTCGATCTGCGCACCGGCGATGCGGTGCACTGGGTACGCATCGAGGGACTGGTCGAGGAGCTCTACGACGTTGCCATCCTGCCCGCCATCCGCCGACCGATGGCCATCGGGCTCAAGAGCGACGAGATCCGGCGCGTGCTCAAGGTAGCGCCGGGGGCGATGTGACCGGTTGATGGATTCCCGCGTTCGCGGGAATGACGGGTCGGTGGGATGGGTAGAAGGGCCACGGCACGAGCTCGTTGGTTGGCAGGGATGCGGGTTGGTCGTGAAACCCATCGGCGCCGGCGCGGTCTGGGCGCGGATTGATGGGTTTCGCTTCGCTCTACCCGTGGGTTCCCGCGTTCGCGGGAATGACAGGTCGGTAGGATGGGCAGAACGGCCACGGCACGACTTCGTTGATTGGCAGGGATGCCGGTTGGCCGTGAAACCCATCGGCGATGGGATGGCGCGCGTTCGATGGGTTTCGCTTCGCTCTACGCCATCCTACGATCTGTGATCCGTCATCTGGCTGAACGGGGTGTCTGCGGCGTGGGAATGCAGTCTTGGCCGCTCCGCGACCGGGGCGCAGACGGGACGCTGGAACGTCCGCAATTGCTCCCACGCCGGAGCGTGGGAGCCAGAGCCAGTCTCTACTCGGCGTGGGCACGCGGTCTTGGCCGCTCCGCCTGGGCATCAGCACTGGATTCCCGCGTTCCCGGGAATGACAGTAGGGCAGGCCGAGCTGTTGCCTCCGCTTCTGCACGACTTGCGGCCAGTCCACGCCTCGTCTCCTCGTTCCCACGGTTCGGAGCTTGGGCGCGAGAATCGAGAATCGAGAGCGGGTTGTTCCGCCTCCCATGACGCATGGCGCGGATTGCGCTCCGCGAACCGGCTATGCTTCGTCGGGCAGACCGGATGCAGGAGACCGCGAGATGCCGAGGGCGATGTACACCGAAGAAGCAATTGATGTAGCCGCGTCGGGGCCGGGGCGACGAGAACGGGCCTTTACGCTGATCGAGCTGCTCATCGCGGTCGCCATCGTCGGCATCCTGGCGGCGATCGCCTATCCCAGCTATCGCGAGCAGATCGTGAAGACGCGCCGCGCGGACGCGAAGGCGGTGCTGATGCAGGCGGCTCAATTTATGGAGCGTATCCACTCCGAGACGGGATGCTACAACCCGGGTGCCGATTACGATTGTCTGGAGACCGGCGACAACGCCGCCTCCATCCCCTTCAACAAGTCGCCGATCGACGGCAACGATACCTATTTCGAGGTCGGCATCGTCGAAAGCGACGCCCATACCTACACCCTCTACGCGGCACCGACTGCAACCGTCGCGGATGCCGGATGCCTCCAGATAAACGAGACCGGCACCCGCTACTGGGATGCGGACTCGAGCATTACCGCCGCAAACTGCAAGGCACAGTCGGATCGCAGCACGGCGTCCTTGTTCGCCGACGACGAGGAGCATTGGTAGGCGTCTGCGCCGCGCGCGGCGCATCGCCGCGACCACAAAGACATCCCTTTCCGCACGTGATCGCGCGACGCGCGTTCCACTCGCGCTATTGAGGTCTTCGGTCCGACACGCCATCTTGCGAGGTTACTAGGCGCGGGACCGGCGCAACCACCGACAGACTCATCGCCCTCAACGCCGCGACAGGCGACTCCCCGGCACACCGAGCCGGAGGGAACCTTGTCGTGGCACGCGGCGAACGCCCCGAGCGCGACCGGGCGAGCGACAATCGAGGAACCCAACATGTATCGCGCCCTGGCCTTCGGACCCCTGCTCGCGCTCTTGCCGG
>JBGSTR010000460.1:0-4805 GCA_041736365.1 Chromatiaceae bacterium
ACTGGTGCTCGGCTCGCACCTCCTGGTGACCAGCGCGGTGGCGATCGCCAAGGCGCTCGGCATGAGCGAGCTGGTGGTCGGCCTGACCATCGTTGCCGCCGGCACCTCGCTGCCCGAGGTGGCGACCTCGGTGGTGGCGAGCATCAAGGGCGAGCGGGACATCGCCGTGGGCAACGTGGTTGGCAGCAATGTGTTCAATCTGCTGGGTGTGCTCGGGTTGGCGAGCGTCCTGTCCCCCGACGGGGTCTCGGTCCCCGCTCAAGCCCTAAGTCTCGACCTGCCGGTGATGCTGGCCGCCGCCTTCGCCTGTCTGCCCATCTTCATCACCGGGCGGGAGATCGCCCGCTGGGAGGGTGGCCTGTTCCTGGCCTACTACTGCGCCTACACCCTGTACCTGATCCTGGCGGTCACCGGGAACAGCTCCCTGTCGGCCTACGAGACGGCCATGCTGGGATTCGTGCTGCCACTCACTGCACTAACCCTGGTCGTGGTCTTCGCCCGCCACGCCCGCGGCGGCCCGAAGCGTTAGAGCATGGCGGAACCCGGCTTCACCCGCGCCGTCGGCGGGCGCATCACCCTGGCGGTGTTTCTGGTCGGGCTCTTGTTCCTGAGCTATCGCGTGCTGCATCTGTTCCTGGTGCCGCTCGCCTGGGGGCTGATCCTCGCCTACGTCACCTGGCCCCTGCACCAGCGCCTTCGCGCCGTGCTCGATCCGTACCCGGGGCTGAGCGCGATCCTGATGACCCTCGCGCTCACACTGCTGTTCGCGCTGCCAGCCCTGTGGGTCATTGTCATGCTGCGGGCAGAGCTCCCCTCGGTCTATACCAACGCCGTAATCCTCATGACCCAGGGCCCGGATATCCTGCCGACTGCCATCCAGGAGCTACCCTGGATCGGTCCCGAGCTTGAGCGGATCCTGGCGTTGGCCGCCGACGACCCCGCGGCCCTGAGGAGCCAGGGTCTCGAGTGGCTGAAACCCATGCTGGATGATTCGGTCAAGCTCTTGGGGAACATTGGCGCCACGGCGTTCAAATTCGCGTTTGCCCTGCTCAGTGCCTACTTCTTCTATCGCGACGGAGACCGTCTGTTGGAGCAGACGCGGGGGCTAATGCTCGGCCTGATCGGGGCGCGCGCGGAATCCTATCTCACGGCCATGGGCGATACGGCGCGGGGGGTGCTCTATGGACTGGTGCTCACCGCGCTGTTGCAGGGCGCCTTGGCGGGGGCGGGCTACTGGGCCGCCGGACTCTCGACCCCGATCCTGCTTGGGGTGGTCACCGCCGTCTTTGCCCTGGTTCCGTTCGGCACGCCCCTGGTGTGGGGGCTCGCCAGCCTGTGGCTGTTTCTTTCGGGTCAAACCTGGGAGGCGGCTGGACTCGCCGCCTGGGGCGCGGTGGTTGTGAGCCAGGTCGACAATCTCTTGCGTCCGTTGTTGATCAGCAGCGCCGCGCGTATCCCCTACATCCTGGTGCTGTTCGCCGTGTTTGGGGGCATCGCCGCATTCGGACTGGTGGGACTCTTCATCGGACCCATAGTGATCGCCGTGCTGATGGCCGTATGGCGGGAATGGATCGCCGAGCACGCGCCCGCGTAACCGGCCGCCGGAGACTCGCCTGGGCGGCATCGAGACGAGGGGCCGGGCTGACGATACGGACGGCCGGAAGCCAGCACCCCGGGGCAGGACCCCATCGATCCGGGGGTGATGCAGTCTTCTTGTCACACCACCAGGGTGTTGCGCATGCGTCGGGTCTTTTCGACCATGCGCCAGGTGGAGAGGTTGTTGTTGAAGCGCGACACCGCCGTCAACGATGTCCAACGTACCTCGTGAGACTCGTCATTGCCGGGAACCGGCAGCCGATCGTCGATCTCGACCAGGAAACGGATGTCGATGTGCTCATGGCGCGGGTCATGATGCATTGCCGGAATGGCGTGGATGTCGACGTCGAAGATATCGGTACTTACCAGCCGCACCTGCGCCGGGTCGAGACCGGTCTCCTCCGCGGTCTCACGCAGGGCCACGCGCAGAATGTCCCCATCGCCGTCGGCGTGCCCGCCGGGCTGGAACCACTGGTCGTGCTTGCGGTGATGCAACAGCAGCACCCGGCTGCGGTCCGGGTTTACAACCCAGGTGGAGCCAGTCACGTGCGCCGGCCAGAGGTCACGGTGAAAACAGTCCTGGTGGGCCGACACAAAGGTTTGCGCGCGGGCAAGGAAAGCGGACTCGTCCATAAACCGGGTTTGGTGACGGGCCAGCAGGTCGAGCAGCTCCCGGCGGTGCATCGAGCTCCTCGTCAGGCCCAGGAAGGGTTGGCGGCGGCGGCAAGTGCGGCCGCCGCGGCTTCGTCAACGTCGGCTTCGCGACCGGACAGGGTGAGACGGCCGAAGGCCCCCACCGCACGTACGTCGATCAGCGTGATGTTGGAGGCCTTCTCCGCCTGATTGGCGGCGTAGACGATGTAGCCGGCCGGTTCCGTCTCGAGAATGAACATGCTCTGCTCGGGCAGCATCATCGAGCCGCGCCGATTCTGGCGATTGATCAGCACCGTGTGATCGGGCGTCATGCCGCGGATGACTTCCCGCCAGGCCACGTGACAGCGCTTGCGTTCCTCCGGGCGCGCGCCCAGGTGGGACAGGACCACACGCCCCGCCTCGCGCACGTCGCTCTGGTCGCGGTGATGGATGACCATGGAGCCGAACTCCCGCTCGACGACCTGCTGAGCCAGGTGCACCCGGGTCGCCTTTAGGGCCACGTCGGTCAAGCGGTGCACCGCCATGCCCGGGGAGACCTCTACCCAAAGACAGGCATCGCCGGGCACCGGCAGGAAGCCCTGGGACACCGTCGCCATGTACTCCGCGAGCTGCGGCTGCAGGGAGTCGATGTAGACATAGGTTCTGAGCTCGACTTTCGGGTGTTGCGCCATTGCCGACGCACCCCGATACGTTCTTGGGTAAGGATCCATGAGAGAAGTCTACAGGGCAGTGCAGGCAAAGGATAATTCGAAAGGTCTCGCCATCCCATAGATTGTTATCTATTGAATACCGGATCAGGAATAGTCTTTTTTTGTCTGCCCTAGGCCATGTGACGAATCTGCGCCCCGCGATACCCGCCGGTCGCCGGGCTGATTGGTTCTTGCCGGCGGGGCGATGTTTGCATGCCGTGGTTCGCGAAGCTCCGGCTCGGCAAAGACACCGCTCGGGTCTCATGCGGTCCCGGCGCGTAAGGCCAAGTCGGCGCGCGACCCTGCCGCGGAGCGCGACACTCCCGAGCCTGCCGCATACAGCGCGGGAACGAACAGCAGGGTCAGGATCGTGGCGACGATGAGACCGCCCATAATGGACATCGCCATGGGGCCCCAAAAAACGCTGTGCGTGAGCGGGATCATTGCCAGCACCGCGGCCGCGGCCGTCAGCACGACCGGCCGCGCGCGCCGCACCGTGGCATCGATGATCGCCTGCACGGGTGGTTGGCCGGCGGCGATATCCTGCTCGATTTGATCGACCAGGATCAGCGAGTTGCGCATGATCATCCCGCCGAGCGCGATCACCCCCAGCAGCGCGACGAACCCGAACGGCGCGTTGAACACCAGCAGCGCCGGTACTACGCCGATCAGGCCGAGGGGCGCCGTCACAAATACCATCGCCAAGCGGCCGAAGTGCTGCAGCTGAATCATCAGCAGGGTCAGCATCACCAGGAACATCGCGGGGAATACGGCGAACAGTGCCTGGTTGGACTTCGCGCTTTCTTCGATCGGGCCGCCTTCCTCGATCCGGTAGCCGGGTGGCAGCCCGTCGATGATCGGCCGCAGGGCGGGGCGCAGCTCGGCCATCGCGTAGGGCCCTTGGATGCCGTCCACGACGTCGGCGCGCACGGTCAAGGACATCGCGCGGTTGCGCCGCCAGAGGACGGGCTCTTCGAGCTCATAGGACAATTGAGCGATCTGCGTCAGCGGCACCGGACCGCCCGGCGTGTTGAGCGCGATCGAGCCGATGTCTTCCAGCCGCCTGCGCTCGTTCGCGGGGGCACGCACAACGACATCAATCAATTCCTCGCGCTCGCGCATCTGCGTCACCGGCGAGCCGCTGAAGATCGTCTGTACCGCGCCCGACACGTCCGCCGGCGTCAGACCCGCCAGCCGCGCCTTGTCGTAATCGATCTTGAGCCGCACCGTGCGCACCATCTCGTTCCAGTCGAGCTGGAGATCGCGCAGCATCGGGTTGTCCGCGACCGCCGCGCGAACCTGCTCGGCGATCCGGCGCACCTCCATGGCGTCGGGTCCGATCACGCGAAACTGGACCGGATGGCCGGTGGGCGGGCCGAACTCCAGCCGCGTGACGCGAACACGCGCGGCGGGAAAATCGACGTCGCCGGCGAAGCGCTCGATGAGCCGGGTGCGCAGGCGCTCGCGCTGCTCGATGCCGTCCGTCATCACCACGAATTGCGAGTAGCCCGGGTTGGGCAGCTCGGGCGAGAGCGACAGGTAGAAGCGCGCTGCGCCCGCACCGGTATAGGAGGTGAAGTACCGCGCGTCGGGATCGTCCGCGAGAATCTTCTCCAGCTTGCGCGCCTCGGTCTGGGTCGCTTCGAACGACGCGCCTTCCTGCATGCGCAGCTCAACCATCAGCTCCGGCCGCGACGCGGTCGGGAAGAACTGCTGCTGCACCAGCGTCATGCCGGCGCCTGCGAGGAGCAGCGCGCCGAACGTCATGGCGATCACCGTGCGGCGATGCTCCACCGCGCCGGCAACGGCTCGGCGCAGCCACGCATAGAGCGGCGCCTGGTAGGGATCGATGGCGTCTTCGCCCGC
>JBGSTR010000480.1:0-2538 GCA_041736365.1 Chromatiaceae bacterium
TCCAACCGCGCCGGCGAAGCCGGGGGTGCAGGGATGAGGATTCCTTCCGGCGATTATACGGCGGTGGCCGGCCGCGCCCGGTGCCTGGTGACGCAAGCGGGCGTCGAGCAGGCCCTCGACCGGATGGCGCTGGAGGTGACCGAGCGACTCGCCGGCAAGGACCCGCTGGTGCTGTGCGTAATGTCCGGCGGGATGGTCCCGACCGGACTCCTTCTGCCGCGGCTGAATTTCCAGCTTCGGCTCGACTACGTCCACGCGACCCGCTACCGCGGGGCCACCAGCGGCGGCGAGATCCACTGGCAGCATCGACCAGCGGCCGGCGTGCGCGGCGAGCACGTCTTGATCGTGGACGACGTGCTCGACGAGGGGGTGACCCTCGATTGCGTCGCCCGGGCCTGCGAGGAGGACGGTGCGGCGAGCGTGCACACGGCGGTCCTCGTCTCCAAACGGCGGGTGCATCGTCGCGAGGCCGATATCGTCGGCGTAGAGGTGGAGGATCGCTACGTCTTCGGCTACGGACTCGACTACCGCGGCTACTTTCGCAACGCCGCCGGCATCTTCGCGGTTGCCGACGAGGATGTGTGAGTCGGGTCAATAATTCGCATTACAGCGAATACTTATATTAATCAGCACCTTTTGACACTTGCGGTGTTTTGGACTACACAATGCCGTACGGCGTCTCATCGCGACGCGGCCGGCCTTCCGGCGAAGTAGATCCCGAGCACTGGCGCACGGACGCGGAACGAAAACTGTGCCGATCCGAGTCGAGCCCAACGCCCGCCGGGGCGGGGATCCGGAAGGCCCGGTGCCGCAAGTCTGCTCCGCAATTTGAGTCTCGTGCCGCGTTCCGTGCGGCGCATCGTCCGCGCCGGCACTGCTTTGAAGTTAAAAGTATTTTTGGAGGATGGTTCATGTTTACCCTCGAAACTTATCGCCACTCGCACGCCGAGCTACGCCAGATGATCGACGATCTGCAGTCGATCCTGACGGTGGACCAGCTGCGCATCCGGCCGAATGCGAAGACCGCCTACGAGCTGCTTTGCGACCTCGGCGAGAAGGTGCGTTGTCATCTCGCGAACGAGGACCGGAGCCTCTATCCGAGTCTCCTGATTCACGAGGATCCCAAGGTCAAGTCCATCGCCTGGGGCTTTATCAGCGGCGAGAAGCCATTGCGCAAGACGTTCGACGACTATCACAAGAAATGGTTGAAGAACTGCGACTTCAATTTCAGCGAGGATTTCCTGGAGGAGAGCCGCGAGGTTTTCGACATGGTGGCCCATCGCATCGAGCGCGAGGAGCAAATCCTGTTCCCCAAGCTGGTTGAGATCGGCATGTTCCAGGAGGCGCGCTGCTGATCGCCCCGCATACCGCTTTGTGATTTCGGCGCCTCCGGGCGCCGCTTTTTTTTGTGCCGGGCAACGGCGCTCCGGTAGACTCCGGGGCTCCGTTTCGGGTTGTGGTGCCACCCATGGGTCTTATCGCGGTCATTGGCGGTTCCGGGTTTTCGGACTTGCATGGGCTTCGGCCGACGGGCGAGCCGCAGCAAGTCGAGACCCCTTTCGGTGCGACATCGGCCCCGCTGACCCGCGGGACCCTGGGCGCGGCGGAGATTCTCTTCCTGCCGCGCCACGGCGCCGCACATCAGCATCCGCCGCATCGGGTCAACTACCGGGCCAACCTCTGGGCGTTGCGGGCCTGCGGGGCCCAACGGGTGATCGGTTTGGCCGCCGTCGGCGGGATCACGGCGCACTGCGCGCCACACTCACTTCTCGTCCCCGACCAGATCATCGACTATACCTACGGCCGGGATCACACCTTCAGCGACGGCGGGGGACAGGCGGTCGCCCACGTCGACATGACCGAACCCTACTGCGCGAGCCTGCGCGCGGATCTCCTGCGGGCCGCCGCGGCGGCTCGAATCCCGACCTTCGACGGCGGTACCTATGGCGCGACCCAGGGGCCGCGATTGGAGACCGCCGCGGAGATCGCCCGCCTGTCGCACGACGGCTGCGACATCGTCGGCATGACCGGAATGCCGGAGGCATCCTTGGCCCGCGAGCTTGAGCTGTGCTACGCGGCACTGGCCTTCGTGGTGAATTGGGCGGCCGGCAAGGGAGATGGACCGATTACGCTTGAGTCTATCGAGTCCAACCTGGCGCGCTGCAAAGACCGGGTCGAGGCGGTCTTGACGGCCCTCGCGCCCGAGGAATAACGCCCGCCGCCGCGACGATTGGCTAGCGCCGTAGGTTGGGGCTAACGCAGGAACCCCGGTGGGGAAATCCAATAAGTCGGCGTTTCCCTAAATCCGAGACAGCATTCGAGGAGTTTCGCAAATGACCACCGGCGAAAACACCGCGCCGGCCGCGCGCTTCGGATGGGTGCCACGGCTCGTTCTCTGGGTGTTGGTGCTCGTGACCGGCATCCTCTACTTGGGCTCGGCGAATCGGCACCGCGCGTCGGCACTGGAGGAGCAGGCCGAGATCGATCGCGCGCGGTCGGCACCGGCCCAAGCCCCGATCCCGGCGGAAGTCGCGGCCG
>JBGSTR010000484.1:0-6682 GCA_041736365.1 Chromatiaceae bacterium
GCGCCGCTACTCGCGTTCGATCCGGACAAGGTCACGGCCATCCGCATCGAAGACGGCGCTGGAGCCGCGGTAGGCCTCACGCGCAAGGATGGTGCCTGGGTGCTGCCCGATCTCGGTGACTTTCCGGCCTCCGGCGATCGGGTTCAGGCGCTGCTGGCGCGCTTGCAGGGTCTGTCGCGCCCCCTGCCGACCGCCACCAGCGAGAACGCGCTAAAGCGATTCAAGCTCGCCGACCCGGGGTTCGAGCGCAAGGTCTTGCTGTCGGCCGACGGCAACCCCGTCGCCACGCTGCTCGTCGGCGACTCGCCGGGCGTCAAGCGCGTGTTCGCGCGTCCCGCCGGAGAAGACGCCGTATACGATCTTCAGCTCGGGCTATCCGACGTCTCCAATCGCAGTGACGACTGGCTGGCGCGGGACGCCTTGCGCCTGGATCCGGAAGCCATCAAGGCGATCGCCGCCGCCGACTGGGGCCTCACCAAGGGTGTCGACGGCTGGCAGCTGGATGGCGACGACGGCAAAGCCGATGCAGCGGTCGTTGACGGACTGGTGGGCCGGATCGCCAATCTCGGCTACCGGGGCGTTCTCGGCACCGAGAAAATCCCGGCCTACGACCAGGACCAGCCGGTCCTCGAGATCAACGTCTCGCTGGGCGACGCGGGGAGCCGAAGCTACCGCATCTCGCGCGCCAAGGACAGCGAGGACTATGTGCTGAAACAGACGGATCGACCGTATTTCTTCAAGCTCTCCGCGTTCGATCTGGAAGGCCTGCTCGACCTGAGCCGAGCCAAGCTTGCGGGCACGGAGAAACCCGCGAGCAACGCGGCCGACGCGGAGGCGCCGCCTGAGCCCAGCGTCTCCGCGGACACGAACCCGGACGCCACTCCCGGCGTCGCGGCCGAATCCAATTCCATGCCGAACGAGCCGCCGGTGGTTGCGCCCAATTCGGAGTGATCCCGCAGCGGATTGCGGGATGCCGCTCACGCGAGCGACATCCCGCGCGGTCGCCGTCGCGCACATGTGACTGCCGCAAGCGTGACCCCGATCAACGAATCATGCCCGGAGCCCGAGTATGGTCTATTGGTGAAATGGCCGTTTGCGGATAGTATGTATCGCTGGCCTTCTACATTTGGCTCAACGGCAATCGCTTAATGTCTTACGCAACCCGAGTCGACGACATGATCGGCAAGCACGTGGCTGAGTTTCAGCACGAGCTGACGCTGGCCAAGGTCATGCGCGGTTGCCTGCGAAAAACCTGCCCGATGCCCTACGGATATCCGCTTCGGGTGTATTCCCCGCATCACGTCTGCCGCTCCCACAAGGTGAACCGGTTTCTGCCGCGATCCTCGGGAAAGCTGAGCAACGGCGTACCCATGATCCTGCGTCTAAAATTCGCCGGCGATCATCTGCTGGGCATTTACAACCCGCGCCAGCACTGATTGTTCGCCCCGGCGCGGAGCGCTAGTCGCCCCGCCAACACAAACCATCGCCACTCGCGCGCACGGGCTCGAACCACCCCGCGCGGGCCGAATCATATTCCGACCGCACCACACCCGATCGACTGTCGTCGTTACCCCGGGTCCGTTCAGCGTGCGGCGACCTTGGGCGATTCGGGGCGCAGGTGCGCCTGGATCGTTTGAAGCAGATCGCGCATCCCCACCGGTTTGGCGAGATACTCGTCCACGCCGACCTCCAGACATCGTTCCCGATCGCCGGGCATGGTGAGTGCCGTGATCGCCACGATCGGGATGTGCCTGAGGGTCTGGTCCGAGCGGATTAATCGAGTCGCTTCGAGACCATCCAGGTTCGGCATCTGGATGTCCATCAAGATCAGATCCGGGCGCAGCTCGCGGGAGCGCGCCACCGCCTCGACGCCATCCGGAACCTGCACGACTCGATAGCCTTTGCTCTGCAAGGATTCGGTCAACATGATGGAGTTGGCGACATCGTCCTCGGCCAGGAGAATGGTCGCGCCTTCCCGTATGTCTTCGCTGCCGGCCGTCGGCACGGCCGCGGTCGGGGCGCCGGTCGCGTCGATCGGCGCGGACTTCGGTTGCCAGCGCAAGGTCACCGTGAACCGGCTGCCCTTACCGATCTCGCTGTCCATCGCGATGCTGCCGCCGTGGAGCTCGGCCATCCGGTAGCTCAAGGCCAGCCCGAGTCCGGTACCGGAGTAGTTGCGACTCAGCTTGCTGTCGAGCTGCACGAACGGCTTGAACACCCGCTCCATGTGCTCTCGGGCGATCCCGATGCCGGTGTCCCACACGGAGAGCTCGGCGACGCCGCGAGTCGCGTCGCCTCGAACCTCCAGGCCGACCGAGCCATTTTCGGGGGTGAACTTCACCGCATTGCTCAACAGGTTCACCAACAACTGCTTGAGTCTGCGGTTGTCCCCGCGCACCACCTGCACCTGTGGGTCGAGCTTTAGCGACACCCGCAGGTTCTTCTTGTGTGCCGGTTGTCTGACCAGCCGCAGGCTCGCCTCGCACAACTGGGACACCGGGACGTCGTCCCACACCAGCTCCATGCCCCCGGCCTGTACCTTGGCGACGTCGAGAATGTCGTTGATCAGGGCCAGCAGATGGTGAGCGCTCTCCTCGATATTCGAAACCGCCCGCGCCTGCTTGTCGTTCAGATCCCCGTACAGCCAGTCGGCGAGCATCTCCGAGGTGCCGACGATGGTCGTTAGCGGCGTGCGCAGCTCGTGGCTCATCGCGGCGAGAAATTCATCCTTGGAGCGCGCGGTGCTCGCCAGCTCGGCGTTCGCCAGGTTCAGCTCGGCAGTTCGCTCCTCCACCCGCTCCGCAAGCCGCGTGCGCTCCAGCTGCAATGCACGATGCGCCTCATGCAGCGCCACCTCCGCTTGCTTGCGCTCGGTGATATCCGAAAAGGTCACTACCGCCCCGATGAGCTCGTTGTGCTCGCGGATGGGGTGGGAGGAGTACTCGACCGGAAACGAGCTGCCGTCCGCTCGCCAGAACACCTCGTCGTCCACGTGGCAGATCTCGCCGGTGGTGTAGGTCCGGCAGGCGCGACAAATTTCGCGCCTATACGCGCTGCCGTCCGGCCGGCTGTGATGCATCAAGTCGTGCATCGGCTTGCCCAAGTATTCGTCGGCGGAGGCGCCGCCGAGCAGCTGCACCCCGGCCGTGTTGATGAAGATGCATTCGCCGCGCGTGCTCAGGCCGAAGATTCCTTCTCCCGAAGATTCCAGCAACAGACGGGTACGCGCCTCGCTGGCGCTCAGGGTCGCCCGCGACGTCGCGAGATTGTGCTGCATGATCTTCAACGAGTGAAGGAGCTGAGCGGCCTCGTCGCGGCCGCGCGCGTCGATCTCTCCGCTAAGGTCACCCTCGGAAATGCGCTGGGCGATCTGGGTCGCCGCCGCGATGGGCCGCCCGATCGAGTGGTCGGTCAGCCAAACCAGGAAAAGAATAGTGCCGGTGACGATGCCGAGCGCCGCGAACAGGATTCGGCGCGTGGCAATATCGGCCTGCGCCGTGATCTGTGCCAGCCGCGTCTCCTTCTGCGCGAGCGTTGCGGAGACCACCTGATCGAGAAGGTCCGTAGGCTCGCGATCGATACCCCGCACCTGTCTGTCCACGGCGATATGCGGATTCACCGGGGTCGTCCGGAAGGCCTTCAAGGCCTCTCGGTACTGATGTCCCAGCTTCACGTGGGCGGAATAAAAGCGCTCGGCGACGCGCCGCGCCTCCGAGCCTTCGTCGAGCAACGGCAGCAGCGACTCGATCGCGACTCGGGTGGCTTGCTCCTCGTCAACAAATTGGGATAGGTAGCGGTCGTAGAGCTCCGGGTCGAGGCCGCGCAGCAGGATGTCCTTCCACTCCTGGACCTGCTTCTTGAAGCGCACTTGGGCGGCGAGGCTGGCGCTTACGATCCGGTAGGTCTCCTCCTGCACTTCGTTCGCCTGCTCCGCAGTGCGCTGATAGGCGCTGGCGGCAAAGAAGCCGACGGTCAGATAGATCGACAGGACCAGACCAAGCGTGAGGACCAGTTTCGTGCGTATGCTCATCGCGCGAGTATAAGGTCGGTGCCACCACAGCGGGAAAAGGTTCCCCATCAAACCCGTTGCCTCCTCCCGTGGCGCGGCGCGTGCATGGTAGGGGATGAAACCCGGCCCTGGTTCACGCAATCGCGCGAAACCGCTTGTAGGCCGCACGGGTCTCGCTGATACTCGGCGCGCCCATCAAGTGGAGGATTAAGAGAAAAAGATGAAAGACGAAACCAAGGCTACCGCAAAGGAAGCCGCTAGCACCCCGGTTGACGTGGATACGGAGACACCGAGTGACGCCAGCAGCGAGAGCGCGCCCAAGAAGAATCAGAAGGAAAAGGATACGAAGGGCAAGAGCAAAGTAAAGGATGACAAGGGGAAGAAGGACAAAAAAGACAAGAAGAAGTAATCCCTGCTCGCCGGTCCGGTGCGATGTTCGATCGTCGCACCGGGGCCGTTCGACCGCTTCGTGTTGGTCGGCACGGCAAGCTCGAGACCTCCGCCGCTCCGGGCTATACGCGAACAGGGAGAAACGCTCGATGGGCGTGCAATCATCCGATTACGCGCGACACGACCGGAACCCCTGAAACACTAGGCGGAGCCCCTCGCGGAGCTAAACGCGCAGGCTCGGCGCCTACACACTCGTCAATTTGGATCAGTCGCCGACGGTCAGGACCCGAATCAGATCGGTTCCGCCTGCGGTATGGGTATGTCCGGAGGTCACGATCAGGATGTCACCCGCACGGACCAGCTCCCGCTCCCTCGCCTCCTTGGTCGCAAAGGCGATCTTGGCGTCGTCCGTAAGCCCCTGCCGATAGAGGATCGGCACCACGCCCCAGTTCATCGACAGCCGCCGCGCCACGGTCAGCGACGCCGTGACCGCCAGGATCGGACACTCCGGGCGGTGCTTGGAGATCAGGCGCGAGGTGAAGCCGGTCTCGGTCAGGCTGACGATGGCGGCCGCCCCGAGCTGATCCGCCATGCGCACCGCGGACTGACTCACCGCCTCGGTAATCACGTTCGAGGGGTGCGGCAGGATGCGTTGCAGGTAGCCGTACTCGCGCAGGGATGCCTCGGCGCGAATCGCCAGCTCCGCCATCGTCTGCACGGCCTGCACCGGATAGTCGCCGGCCGCCGTCTCGCCCGAGAGCATGATCGCCGAGCTGCCGTCGAGGATCGCGTTGGCCACGTCGCTGGCCTCCGCCCGAGTGGGCTTGGGATTGCGCTCCATCGAGGCGAGCATCTGGGTCGCCGTGATGGCCGGCTTGCCGTTGGTCACCGTGGTGCGGATGATCTTCTTCTGGGTAGTTGGAACATCCGCCAGCGGCAGCTCCACGCCCAGATCGCCACGTGCCACCATCACCCCGTCCGCGGCGAGCGCGATGGATTCCAGATTCTCCACCCCTGCGCGGTTCTCGATCTTGGCGATGATGGGGATCACCACGCCGCGCTCGTGCAGTATCTCGCGCATCCGATGCACGTCGTCTGCGCTCTGCACAAAGGACGCGGCGATGTATTCGACATCGTTCTCCGCGGCGAAGGATAGCTCCCGCACCACATCTTCCCGATTCTCCGGGTCCACCGCGGTGAGCGACAGCCGAGTGTCCGGCAGGTTGACACCCTTGCTCTCGCGCAGGGTTCCGCCGACCACCACCCGGCAGCGGATCTCGCGCTCCTCGATTGCTTGCACGGTAAGCTCCATGGCCCCGTCGTCCAGCAGAATCGTTTCACCCGGATTGACCTCCGCGGCGAGCCGCTGGTAGGAGACCGAGACACCGCTCGCATCACCCACGCGCGGGGCGGTGTAGAGCGAGAACGGCTCTCCGCACACCAGCTCGACCGCGCCGGCAGCCAGCCGCCCGGTGCGAATCTCGATCCCCCGGGTGTCGATCATGATCGCGGTGGGAACACCGACATTGCGCGCCGCGGTGCGGATACGCTCCAGGCGCTCCTTGTGCTCGGCCAGGGTGCCGTGAGAGAGATTCAGACGCGCCACGTTCATCCCCGCACGCAGCATGGCCTCCAGGACGGGAAGCGAATCGCTGGCGGGACCTATGGTGGCGACGATCTTGGTCTTACGGGTACGGGCGCGCTCGGACATGGGGATTACTGCCAATTGGATGAATAGGAAACGGGATCCGGAGAATCCATCGGGGAACGCGAACACCGCCTCCGACGTTCGCTCGCCCGGGAGGACCGCGTCTACCGGAGTTGGACACCTGGTGCGCGCACCATAAGCGATTCGTCGCTCCAGAGAAATGCCCGGCCGATCCCTAAGCCGGGCCCGCCCACGAAAAGCCATCCAGGTTGCCGAACGCGTACCCGCTCATCCCCAGATTCCCGTAGGTGAACCCATCGGTGAAGCGCCGACCCGGACCTTCCTTCCCGCCCGCCGCCCAGGCGAACGGCAATGGCGCATAGTGGTCGATGCTCGGGTGGACGCGGGAGTGCTCCGGGGCGTGATCCGTCGGATTGAGCACGTGATCAAACGCGCCCGCCTCGATTCGCCCCCGCAGCCAATCCTCGAAGTCGATGGCCCACTGATCCGGCTCGCCCTCGCGTTTCAGTGCGCGGAGGTTGTGAACCGAGCCGCCGGAGCCGATCAGCAGCACGCCGCGCTCCGCCAAGGGGGCCAACGCGGAGCCCAGACGCGCGCAGGCATGCAGGTCGAGC
>JBGSTR010000490.1:0-4725 GCA_041736365.1 Chromatiaceae bacterium
GGCGGTGCATGCGCCGCATGTCGCGGGCCTGTCGCGCGAAGGGCGGATGTGGGTCTACGTCAGCGCGGGCACCGGCAGCTGGGGGCCTCCGGTCCGCTTCGGCACACGCACCGAGCTCACGCACCTGACGCTCGTGAGCGCCGGGGCATAGGCCCCGATCACGTGCGGTCCGGGAATGCGCTTCCAGTCCGCTATCGCGGCTGTTCGTTGCCGTAGGTCGTCACGAGATGTTCGACGGTGGCTGGTAGGGCAGGTGCTCGGCGGATGTACCGCCCAGGCCAGGGAGGACTACCGGAACCTCCAGTCTTGCCGTTCCGAACACAGGCCTTCGCTCTCCGCTCCTCGGGGCGACACCGGCCCAGCGGGTTTGCTACGAGCCCACTGCCGGAATCCCCGCCGGCATGCCCTCCCCCTCGGGAGACATCTCGAGATCTTCCCCACTTTCGACGAACTTCGGCGGGATGGCGTAGGCACGGGACGCCGCGGTCGATCGCTTCGCGCGCGCCGGACGTTTCGGCCGCCCCTTCGCCGCCTTGGTCTTCTTCGGGACTGCGGATTTCTTCTTGCGCTTCTTCACCGTGGCCGTCGCGCGAGCCGGGATCTTGCTGCGCTTCGTCACGACCCGGGTATTCCGCTTCGTTTCCGTGGCCATCTTGCGCTTACCGGTCGACGTCTTCTTTCGTGCCTTGGCCATTTCAGCCTCCCCAGTGATCTTGGACCGAAGCTACCCCCGCTCGCCGGCAACGGTCAATTCGGCAAACCCGCGGTGCCGGAAACGCCGGGTCTCTGCAGGCCCCCTGTCGACGGGTGCAAGTCATGTCGTTCCCCTTACTTGCCCGAAGTAAGCTGAGACCAGCGCGTGCGCGCGCACAGGAAGCATGCGCGGGGGTGCGGGCCGAGGTTCGGAGGGACCGTGTGACGATCCAGTCGCCCTTCCAACCTGCAACCCGCGTTGTCCAGCGTGCGGCGGATGCGATGTTGTCCACGTCGCAGGTTGCCTGGACGCGGAATACTTGCGGCGGGGAAGGCCAAACGGGAGCGAGCTCAGACAACGCTTCCGACATCAGCCCGTGAGCCCGTTCGCTCCGGCCGACGGGGCCCTCGAATCCCGCCTCTTCCGGCGTGTCCGGCACCGAGCGCGATCCGCCCCCGTACCGCTGCCGCTTCGGCGGCGCTGGTCTGCCTCTGCATCCGGGGCCAGTGGTCGATCTCGATCGCGAACACCCGCTTCAGCCGCCGTGCCCAACTCATCGCGACGATGCCTCTGCGGTCGGCTCGCGTGCGATCTAGACAACTTCACCAGCACGGTTGAGCGCGCAGTCTTGACGCCCGGAAGGGGAGACTGCCATGCCGACAAACCGAGCCGGCCAGGATCGGGGTGCCGCTAGTGCGGCGGCTCTGGCACTGAGCCGGGCATTCTCCACATCTCTGGATCAGATGTGCTCCTGCAGCTCGCCTTCATGCAGGCGCAGCACTAAGGAACGTACCTCCAGCGGCGGAGCAGAGGCTCGAGCGGTGTCGGCCTACCGGGCGGCATCTCGTCATGCGGCCGATCCCAACGAGCTTCCGCCTGGCAATCAGTCCAATTCGCGCACGATACGCATGCCCTGGGTATAGAAGCGAGCGTCGGCCGGATTTGCATTTCGCAGTGCCGCACGAATGCCCCAAGGGAAGTGGGCCCATGAGGCACCTCGGTTGATCCGGAAGCCGGAGACGCACTGCTCGTACGGGGCATCCCAGGCGGAGCCATCTTTCGGGGCACCGGCGTAGCCCTCATGGAGGCAGTCCGCCACCCACTCCCACGCATTGCCCAGCATGTCGTGGACGCCGAACGGATTGGGCTTGAACGATCCGACCGGTGACGTGAAGGCGAATCCATCGTCGCAGCGCGCCAGTCGATCGCCGCCTTTCAGGTCGTAGGTCACTGGCGCGCCCGGTTTTCCCCAGAGGTACTTGCCGTTGCCGGCGCTGACGTCCCCGACGTTGGCGTACTGGCAGGCGCCATCGATCAGGTCGCCCCACCAACGGGCCGTCGACGTGCCGCCGCGCGCCGCATACTCCCACTCGGCCTCGCTCGGCAGGCGGTAGCGCTTGCCGGTCCTCACGGACAGCCAGTGGGTGTACGCCACCGCGTCATCCCAGCTCACGCAAACGACGGGCTCGCGGTCTGTCTGCCTGAATCCCGGATCCTTCCAGTCCTTGCCCGGCACGGTCTCGAAGTAGACGCCCTTGTCATCGTAGATCCGGCAGTAGAACGCATCGGCGCGCTTGGTGGCCGCGACGAACGCCGCGTATTCGGCCTTGGTGACTTCGTACTTGCCGATGGCAAAGGGCTTCGGAATGGACACGGAGTGCCGGGGCTTCTCCATGGCAGCATAGACGGCGGGCATCTTCTCCCCGTCCGTCTCGCCAGGGGTCGACCCCATTTCGAAAGCGCCCGCCGGAACGACGACCATCTTGGGACAGTCGGCACAGTCCTGGATCTCGGAACCCGGCTGACGCTCGCTGGCCCAGGCGCCAGGGGCGATCGGCAGGCAAAGGATCACAACCGCTGCAGCACTGCGGCGCGCCCGCCGACCGAGCCGGGTGGTGAAGGCGCAACTCGGAACGTACATCATCGGCTCTCCTCGAAGGCGAATGGGCGTGAGGTCAATTATCGCACCCGAAGGGCACACTTCGCGTGGCGTCCGGAATCGGTGCCATTGAGGCAAGACGAGACGCAACCCGACAAAGTGGCCAGGCATGAGGCCTGAAAGGGACCCACGCGAACCAGGGAATTGCGGAGCCGGCGCGGAACGCTGTAGTGACGATCGCCTAACGTCGCGGCTGAAGGGCATGCCGGGCGCAAGGCATCTCGTCGAGAAGAGGGGAAAGTTGCAGGCTAACCAGGCGGAAGCTCATTCAGCAGCTTGGAGATGATCCCCGTGAGGGCCGGCACTTTGCTCGTGGCGGCATCGAAAACCCGCCGGTGATCAATTGTCGCGTAGCCATGCGCCAGCACATTCCGGAAGGCAACGATCAACGGACCTTCAGGAATCCGGGCGAACAGTTCCGGATCCAGCTTGCGGAGTTGTCCCAGGGCGTCCCCGGCGATCTCCAACTGCCGTTCGACAGCAGCCTGGCGGAGTTCATCCTCGAGGTAGGCATCCAGTGTCCGGCCCGCGAGGAAGCGAGGTACACGCTCCAGGGCGCGAAGCGCCAGCTCGAGATAGACCTCAGGCTGCTTGCTCATACACCGACACCTGACTTCGCTCGATGGACTGCTTCAGGCGGGAGGCAGGCATGGCGAGCAGTTCGACGAGGTCGACCTTGCGTCCCAGCAATCGCTCGAGGGATTCCTTGAATCGGAAATACTGATCCGCCGGTCCGTGGCGGCGTGAGCGCCCGAACTCCACGGCGAGATCGATATCGCTGCGTGCTGTATCGAAATCTTCCCGCAGCACCGAGCCGAAGGCACTGAGCCGACGAACCGAATAGCGGCGACAGAGAATGCGCAGCTCCCGAGCGTGATCGGCCAGGGGGCCGGGCAGGGTCGTACCGCGCGGGTTGCTCTGCACGCTCAGGGAAACCGATAAACGCTCACCTAGCGACTCGGCGATCGTCAGCAGCCGCTCGATGGTGAACCGGTCGAGCTTGCCACCGCGCAAGCGAGAGAAGTCAGCCGCTGACTGACCGGTTCGCGCCTCAGCCTCGCGGACAGTGAGCCCCTGCCGGTCAAGGGCAGCGACGATTCGAGCCGCCAGGCCGCTCTTGAGTGCTTTTACGGCCTCGAGCCCGGTAGGGAGTTCGGAGTTGTCAGTCGGACCGCTCATGGTGAGATGTTGTCATATTTGACTACAATCGGCAACTTCGGCCATCGGCGGCGGATAGTACTTCCAAAGGCCTGCTGCCCTGCTTTCGGCACCGGCTGCCCTCACCAGTCCGGACCGGAGCGGCTCAGCGGCGACCGATCACCGTCTCCGCGACGGCCTGATCAGCCCGCGAGCCCGCTCGCTCCGGCCTACAGGGCGCTCGCATCCCCCTCTTTCCCAGCCTGCCCTGCTGCGGTGGCACACGCGCGGCGATCGGCGCGAGCTCCGGCTCGGCCGCGCCGCAATCCCGCTCCCGATACGCGAGGATGCGCGCGATCACCTCCGGCTCTTCGATGCTGGCGATCACACGCAGCCGTCCCTGGCAGCGGACACAGGTCTCGATCTCGATCGCGAACACCCGCTGCAGAGGCTGTGCCCAGCTCATCGCGACATGGCGCGGTGTGGCGCTTGAGCTTGAGAAATAAGGTTGAGCGCGCGATCTTGACGCAAGCGTGGCCCCTTGAGGACCAAGGTCCGGGTCAAATGGGTTCCGAGTCCGCGCTGGCGGAACGGTAGGCCGACCGCCCAAAGAAAAAGCCCCGGGAGTCTCCCCCGGGGCCTTTCATCTCGACGAACGTCGAGCGACTCGCGCCTCGCGGCGCGGAGCAACAGAGGCTCGCGCCTCTTACATGCCCATGCCGCCCATGTCGCCCATGCCGCCGCCGGCCGACGGATGCACATGATCCGACTCGTCCTTCGGCGCCTCGGCGATCATCACTTCCGTCGTCAGCAGCAGGCCCGCCACCGAGGCGGCGTTCTGCAGCGCGAGGCGCGTGACCTTCGCCGGGTCGAGGATGCCCTCTTCCAGCATGTCGCCGTACTCGCCCGTGGCGGCGTTGTAGCCGTACGAGCCCTTGCCGGACTTCACGTTGTT
>JBGSTR010000496.1:0-3408 GCA_041736365.1 Chromatiaceae bacterium
GAACGCGCGGTCGCCGGCGGCCGCGCCGATGTGCCAGCCGTTGACGTCCTTGCCGACGTTCTCGGCCGTTTGGCCGATCTTCGCGAGCGCGGCCTTCATCGCCTCGCCCATCGCCTCCTTCATCGGCGGCGTCATGAGCGCGCCCGAGGACTCGGGGCCGACGCCGATCTTCGCGAAGCGCTCGCGCATCGGCTTTTCCACCGCCGCCGTGCCGGTGGCCGGGGCGAACTGCAACAGGAAGCCCAGGTACTCGGCGAATTCCGTGGTGAAGGCCTCGGGCTTGAAGGGCAGCCAGTTGACCTTCGGCGCCGGTGGCGGCGTGGGGCCGCCGGTGAAGGCCGACAGCGGCTGCACGATGTAGGCGGCCTGGACCTTCTTCACGTTGTCCATGTCGGCCGCATCGAACAGCTGCGTGCGGTAGACGACCAGGCTGAACTGCGTCTCGCTGCGGAAGGCCTTCTTGATGGTGTCGGGCGTCTGGCCGTGCCAGTCGGGCCCGGCGACCATGTAGCAGCCGTCGCCGTTGCCGGTCGTACGACTGCCGATGTAGCCGTAGTTGTTGCTGTACAGGTCGATCAGCTGCACCTCGTAGTAGCGGCCCT
This sequence comes from Chromatiaceae bacterium, assembly GCA_041736365.1. Classification (GTDB taxonomy): domain Bacteria; phylum Pseudomonadota; class Gammaproteobacteria; order Chromatiales; family Chromatiaceae; genus JBGSTR01. The sequence continues at coordinate 603 of JBGSTR010000496.1, forward strand.
TGTCGATGTTGGGCATGCACAGCACCCACGGCTCGGCGCGCAGGTCGAGGAAGGCCATCGAATACGGCGTGTCGCTGTTGGGCGTGCTGATGCCGGTGTCCTTGGGTGTGTAGACGCGCGCCTCGTTGTGCAGCGTGTTGATCGGCGCCTTGAACTGGCCCGAGTCGTGGTCGATGAAGTACTGGTGGATGACGTCGTAGCCGACGATCATCGGGAAGCCGTACAGGTACGCCTCCTCCGTGATGCTCTTAAGCTCGTCGGCGGGCGCGGACTGCGTGGTGTTCACGGTCTCCGGTTTCACCGGGGCCGGCGTCGGCGGCGAAAATACGAGCGTCTGGCCCGCTCCGATACGGTCGGTCTGCAGGTTGTTGAGGGTCTTCAGCTCCGCAACGTCGACGCCGAAACGCTCGGCAATCGCATCCAGATCGTCCCCGCGGACGACGACGTAGCTAGCGCTCGCGACATCGTATGCGCCCTCGGCATGGCGCTGTGGTCCACTGTCGGCCGCTTGGGTGCTGGTGACGACTAAACCGACCAGGACTGCCAGCCCGGCAAGGATGCGCAGCACCGCGGGCGGCGCAAAGTCCAGAGACTCGGGTTTCATGTGTGGTGGTCATCCTCGGGCTTGGCGTGGGTAGACTGTCGGCGCACGGATCAGACCTCCGATTCGAGGAGGTCTCCGCCGGTCGCGGTTTCCCGTGGATCAGGAGAAATCCGCAAACGACTCCTGCGGGAAAAATCGCCAACTAATTGTTTTTGTTTTTAATAAGCCGAGGCTGGCAACGGCCGTGACCTCGACTATGGCGGGATCATCCGATTTTCGCACCTGGGAGACTTGACATATTGCGACAGGCTCCGCCGCAGCGGAGGGTGTTCTTCCGGCCAAGATGAAGCAACCGGGGCTCGCGGCCGAGCCGGTTACCGATCAAGATCGCCTGCGGCGTGCTGTGCGCGCCAAGCCGAGGGCGAGGTGCCCGACCAGCGGCGGAAGGCGCGGCCGAAGGCAGAGCATTCCGAGTAGTCGAGTCCGGCGGCGATGTCCGCAATCGGCAACCGGGTATCGCGCAGCAGTTGGCGTGCAATGTCGAAGTGGGCCTCGTCGACCAGGGCCCTGAAGCTCGTACCCTGGGCACGGAGGCGCCGGTTCAGCGTGCGCCGGTGAAGCGCAAAAAGCATCGAAATCTGTTCCTCGCGGGTCTCCCCTTGACTCGCGCCGCCGACCAGAAGGCGGCGGAGCACGCGCCGAATCTGCGTCACCAGATCGCCGGAGCCCCGGTTCTCCAGGATCTCTATTTCCTGCATGATCCGGCTGTGCACCCCGGCGTTGGCACCGCCCAACGAACGCTCAAGCCAGGAGGCGTCGAAGACGACCGCCGAGAACTCGGCTCCGAAGGTCAAGCGCGTGCGGAAAAACCTTCGGTAGGGCTCGCAGTCCAGTGGCCGGGGGCGGAATAAGAGCACTTCGGTCGGCTCCCAGTCAGGACCGGCCAGTGTCTTCATGATGTTGAAGGCATTGGCGATGGCGCCGTCGTAGATCTGCATGGTTCCCGGCACGTCGGGGTGGTGAATCGCGTACGCCAGCATCGCGCGTTCAGCGCTTACCGAAAGGTTCGGGACCGCGCCGCGATCGTGCAGGTGAAGGTACAGGATGAGGTTGCGCAGGGCGGAGCCGACATCGGTGGAATGACTGGCGAGCTCGCCGACGAGTCCCAGAATCTCCAGGCCTGCCTCGCGGCACGCCAGCAGGCCGAAATGGGGGCAGGCGGTGCGCTCGGTGCAGAGAACGACGAAGCGGCCGAGGTCGGCGAAAGGGATGACGTTGTCCGGATTGTCGAAGAGGGCCGTTTCGAGACCTGCCTCCGCGATCAACCGGTCAGGCTCAAACCCCATTTCCGCCAGCAGCCGCGGAATGCCGAGGATCGATGCCATGCGCACTTGACCCTCTTCCGGGAGGGCCAGATTAGTCGCCGAGTCTTGGGGCTTGGCGAGCACGGGGGGTCGAGCGCTCCTCGAATCGAAAGCGGAAGACGTAGGATCAGAGATATACAAGAAATGTCAAGGACCGTCCTCACAGTATTCGCGCGACCGTTATGCCGGATAGGACGGCCTTAATCGCAAACCCGCGGGTAAGATTCCCCAGGGTTGGAATTTTCGATCACGGGGAGGAAATTGGCGCGCCCGACAGGACTTGAACCTGTGACCCCTGCCTTCGGAGGGCAGTACTCTATCCAACTGAGCTACGGGCGCGGATAAGAGAGTGACTACGGCCCCATCGAAGCCGGCAGCTTCCCGGGGCCTGGTCGAAAGAGCTTCCGGTGTCACGCTATGACTCCGCGGGCAAGCGCGGGTGAACGTGTAGGCTCGGGCCGGTAGTGGACGTAAGCATACTGCGCCCGGGACGTTGCGTCCATTTTCGATGCCGGCATGGGGTGACGCCCCGCGCTGCCGTATCCTGGTTGCAATTCGCGCATGCGCGGCCGATATAATCGGTGGATTATCGGTCTCTAATACAGCCTCGGTGGCCGATGTCGCCGCAGCACCCGCGCAACAACTACATCACGGAGGTCTTGAGAGTGAGTCGTCACACCAAAAGCGAATTCACCATGTCGGTGTCCATCCTGATCGGCGTCGTCCTTCTCGTGGCGGTGGTCTATATGCTCACGGTCGGACGCTTCTCCGCCCACTCCCAGACGGAATCGCCCGAGGTAGTGGCCGCTCGATTGGCGCCTGTCGGCAAGGTGAATACCGACGTCGCCGCGGTGGCAGCGGCAGCGGCACCCGTCGCCGCGCCGGCGGATGCCGACCC
>JBGSTR010000498.1:0-2068 GCA_041736365.1 Chromatiaceae bacterium
GCCGACCGGCGTCCTTGTCCGGCGGTGAGCGCCAGCGGGTGGCGATCGCCCGCGCGCTGCTCACCCGACCGCGCATCCTGCTCATGGACGAGCCGCTCGCGGCCCTGGATCAGGCGCGCAAGGAGGAGATCCTGCCGTACCTGGAACACTTGCACGCCGAGCTGAAGGTCCCGCTGTTGTATGTGAGTCATTCACCGGACGAGGTGGCTCGGCTCGCCGACCACCTGGTAGTGCTTGAGAACGGCCGCGTGGTGGGCGCCGGCCCACTCACCGAGACCTTGGCGCGGCTGGATCTGCCGATTCGTCTGGGGGAGGACGCGGGCGTGGTGCTCAAGGCGACGATTGCCGAGCGTGATACCCAATGGCATCTGGCGCGGGTGGAATTCGACGGCGGCGAGCTTTGGGTGCGCGACAAGGGCCTGCCTGCCGGCGCGCCGGTGCGCGTGCGCATCCTCGCACGGGATGTGAGCATCGCCCGGGAGCGCGTGGGCGGGACCAGTATCCAAAACACCCTGCCGGCACGGGTGATCGCGTTGGGCGACGATGCCCATCCCGCGCTGCGCCTGGTGCGCCTCTCGGTCGGTGGTGTGCCGCTCTTGGCGCGGCTCACCAACCGCTCCGCCACCGCCCTGTCGCTGGCCCCGGGCATGGAAGCTTGGGTGCAGATCAAGGCCGTGGCCCTAATCTGAGATCGGCTCCGAGAACGGGTCCGAAACTCGTTCAGAAGCACCGCGTGCTCGCGGGCGGCCGGTCGAGGCGCTGGCGCCGGGTCACGCGGCGAAGCCTGTCTCCATCCTCACAACCCGGCTCCGGGGCGCTGTCGCGATGTCGACAAAGCGACCCCTCTGGTTTCCGGTCTTCACTTACAGATCAGCAAGTTGTAGCCCCTCGCCAGATCGGCACACGCCTTGCTTTACGGCCTCCAGAGAAGTTTCTAATTCAACGAGCCGACAGGCTCGCCGAGTCTGGAGGCACTGTGATGGAGTTGAGAGTGTTGGGCCAAGACCAGGGTGCGAGCGCGAGCGGCTGCGCTTCGAGCGGCTGCGGCGGCAGCTCGGATGCGCTTGCGCATCTACCAGAGGCTATCCGCGCAAAGGTTCACAACCACCCCTGCTACTCGGAAGAGGCCCATCACCACTACGCCCGCATGCACGTAGCCGTGGCCCCGGCATGCAACATCCAATGCCACTACTGCAACCGCAAGTACGATTGCGCCAACGAGTCGCGCCCCGGCGTCGTTTCCGAGGTGCTCACGCCCGATCAGGCGGTGAAGAAGGTCATGGCCGTGGCCGCCAACATCCCGCAGATGACGGTGCTCGGCATTGCCGGCCCCGGAGACCCGCTGGCCAACCCGGGACGCACCCTGGATACCTTTCGCCAACTCTCCGAGAAGGCCCCGGACATCAAGCTGTGCGTCTCCACCAACGGGCTCGCCCTGCCCGACAACGTCGATGAGCTGTGCCGACACAACATCGATCACGTGACCATCACCATCAACTGCGTCGACCCCGACGTGGGCGCCAAGATCTACCCCTGGATCTTCTGGAACAACCGCCGCATCAAGGGACGCAAGGGCGCGGCAATCCTCATCGAGCAGCAGCAGAAGGGGCTCGAGATGCTGGTCGCCCGAGGCGTCCTGGTGAAGGTCAACTCGGTCATGATCCCGGGGGTCAACGACGAGCACCTGAAGGAGGTTTCCAAGGTCGTCAAGGCCAAGGGGGCCTTCCTGCACAACGTGATGCCGCTGATCGCCGAGGCCGAGCACGGCACCTTCTTCGGCGTCATGGGCCAGCGCGGCCCCACCCACGACGAGCTGCAAACCCTGCAGGACGCCTGCTCCGGCGACATGGCGATGATGCGCCACTGCCGCCAGTGCCGCGCCGATGCAGTCGGCATGCTCGGCGAGGATCGGGGCGACGAGTTCACGCTCGATAAGATCGAGGACATGGAAATCGACTACGCGGCCGCCATGGAGCGCCGGCGTCAGGTGCATGCCACGATCGAGGCAAACCGCGCGGCGCAACGCGCCGGGAGCGGGGAGACCCGCGTCTCGATCGCCACGCTGCGC
>JBGSTR010000526.1:0-4347 GCA_041736365.1 Chromatiaceae bacterium
CGCGCGCCGCGGCCAGCGTCGGTCGCAGCCCGGCGGCACCGACAATGGCGGCCATTACGTAATCCGTCTCGGGGCTGGCCGCAATCGCCTCCAGACCCTCGACTCCGGTAAGGATCTCGGGTCTACCGGGCATATCCTCAAGTAGCCGCTGCAGCGCCATCCCGGCGGTCGGGTCGGCCATGACGGCGAATCGCGGTTGATGGCGCCGACACTGCTCGGCGAGCCGTCGCGCGTTGCGATGGGCCGACAGCGCGAAGACCCGGAACCGATCGGGATGGCGGGTCAGCACGTCGAGGGTGCTCACGCCGATGGAGCCGGTCGAACCTAGGACGGTAACGCCAATCATGAGCCGACTCCCAGCGCCACCAAGCCCAGCGCGAACGCGGGGGCGGCCGCCGTCATACTATCGATACGGTCGAGCAAGCCACCGTGCCCCGGCAACAATCGGCCGGAGTCTTTTACCCCGCGGCGGCGCTTCAACCAGCTCTCGTAGAGATCGCCGATCACCGACACCGCGGCTACCAGGGCGCACACCAGCGCGGCGGCGAGCGTCCGCGCAAAACCGAAGCTGCCGATCCAGCCCAGCAGCAGCCCGCAGGCTCCCGCCCCGACGAGCGCCCCGTAGACCCCGGCACGGGTCTTTCCGGGACTCACCACGGGCGCAAGCTTGGCACGACCCCAGCGCCTACCGGCAAAGTAGGCGGCGGTATCCGCGGTCCACACCAGCAGAAACAGGAATAGGACCAAACCGGGTCCAACGTTCGGAATCGAGTCCAGGCGAACGAGCGCTACCCAGGATGGAATCAGCACCAGCAATCCGACGGCCAGAAGCGGGAAGTCGAATCCGGAGGCGGGCCGGATACGATCCAAGGCGGCGATTCGCGCCCCTTGCACGACCCACCAAAGGACGCTGCCGGCCAGTAGCCAGATCTGCCACTGGGGGAAGAGCCAGGCAAGCAGCATCGCCAATCCGGTTGCCGCCACGAAGCCCGCCCGCTGCACCGGGCTCGACGCGCCGGCGAGGTTGCACCATTCCCACGCCGCCACCAGCACCACGGTACCGAGAAACAGCGCGAAGGCGGGCGTCGGCAGCCACAGCGCGGCGACAACGACGAGCGGCACCAGCAGCAACGCGGTCACCACCCGCTGCCTTAGCGAGCTCCTGATCGCACGCGGCTCAGAGGCGATCAACGGGACCAACCGCGGCGGCAGCTTCCACTTGCTCGGTGGTGCGTCCGAAACGCCGCTGCCGGCGGGCGAACGCGTCGATGGCCACGTCGAAGGCCGGAGCATCGAACTCGGGCCACAGCAGGTCGGTGAAATAGAGCTCGGTATAGGCGCATTGCCAAAGCACGAAATTGCTCAGACGCTGCTCGCCGCCGGTGCGAATGAAGAGATCCGGCTCCGGGAGATCGCTGAATGCCAGGCGTTCGGAGACGGCAGCCTCGTTGATTGCCTCGAGATCAAGCCGGCCGGCCCGAACGTCCGCCGCCAGCTGGCGCGCCGCCTGGGTGATGTCCCAGCGGCCGCCGTAGTTGGCCGCAATTTGCAGGTTTAGGCTAAGGTTGTTCGCGGTGAGCACTTCGGCTTCGGCGATCCGGCGCTGCAGCTTCTCGGGGAAGGCACTGCGATCGCCGATCACGCGCAGGCGCACGTCGGCCTCGTCGAGACGTCGGACCTCGGCGCGCAGGGCGCTCATGAAAAGCTCCATCAGCAACAGCACCTCGGCACGCGGACGCCGCCAGTTTTCGCTGCTGAAGGCGAACAACGTCAGGCTGCCGACGCCGCGGCGCACGCACTCCTCCACCACGGCGCGGACACTCTTGAGTCCCGCACGGTGACCGGCGGCACGCGGCAGGTTGCGTTGCCTGGCCCAGCGACCGTTTCCATCCATGATGATGGCGACGTGCGCGGGCACCCGGCTTGCGTGGCTGGAGCCGCCTTCGGCCGGTGCTGCGTTGTTCGTTGACATCAAGGCTTCCGAACACCGCGGCTCAGATGGCCATCAGGTCTTCTTCCTTCTCGGCAAGCACCGCGTCGACGGCCTTGATGTACTCGTCGGTTGCCTTCTGCACGATCTCCTGACCGCGGTGTTCGTCGTCCTCGGAGATCATCTTCTCCTTGACCATCTCCTTGAGCTCGTTGTTGGCGTCGCGGCGGACGTTGCGCACCGCCACGCGCGCCTGCTCGGCCTCGTGTCGGGCCACCTTGATCAGGTCGCGGCGACGCTGCTCGGTCAACGCGGGCATGGGCACCCGAATCACGGTGCCGGCGCTGCTGGGGTTGAGCCCCAGGTCCGACTGCATGATGGCCTTTTCCACCGCCTGAACGATGTTGCGCTCGTACGGCGTCACGGCGAGCATGCGCGCATCCTCGGCGATGATGTTGGCAACCTGCCGAATCGGCACGTCGGAGCCGTAATAGGGGACCATGATGTGATCGAGCAGCGACGGATGGGCGCGTCCGGTGCGAATCTTGGCCAGCTCGTGGGTCAGCGCCTCGACGCTCTTGGCCATGCGCCCGGCGGCGTCTTTCTTGATGTCATCGATCATTATCAGTCCCCATTGTCGACCAAAGAGCCGACGTCCTCGCCCCGAACCAGTCGCATCAGGGCGCCCGGTTGGTTGATGTTCATGATCCGCAAGGGTACTCGATGATCGCGACAGAGCACGATGGCCGTCGTGTCCATGACCTGTAGTCCCTCGCGCAGCACCTGATCAAAGCTGATGTGCGGATAGAAGACCGCGTCGCTCGTGCGCATCGGATCCGCGGAGTAGATGCCGTCGACCTTGGTCGCCTTGATCAGCACGTCGGCGCCGATCTCGATCGCGCGCAGACTGGCCGCGGAGTCGGTGGTGAAGAAGGGGTTGCCGGTGCCGCCGGCAAGGATCGTGACCCGCCCCTTTTCCAGATGCCTCACCGCGCGGCGGCGAATATAGTCCTCGCACACCTGGTTGACCTTCAGCCCCGACAGCACCCGTGTGGGCGCCCCGAGCCGTTCCAGTGCATCCTGCATGGCCAGCGCGTTCATGACCGTGGCCAACATCCCCATGTGGTCCCCGGTGACCCGGTCCATGCCCTTCGCCGCCAACCCGGCGCCGCGAAAGATATTGCCGCCACCGATCACCAGGGCGACTTCCACCCCGACTTGGGTGAGTCCGATAATCTCGGCGGCGAACCGATCCAGCACCTCCGGATCGATGCCGTGACTGCCGGCGCCCATGAGCGCCTCACCGCTGAGCTTGAGCAGGATGCGTCGATACACTGGGGCCGTCATGGCCTTCGCTCCTCGTCGGGGTAGAGGGTTGGATGTCCGAAAACCGAGCGGTCGGTGATTAGCCGCCGCGCACCTGCGCCATCACTTCGTCGGCGAAGTTCTCGGTCTTTTTCTCGATCCCTTCGCCGACCTCGACCCGCGCGAAGCGGCGCACCTCCGCGCCACCCTGGCTCAGCAGCTGAGCCACCGACGTATCGGGGTCCTTGACGAAGGCCTGACCGTGTAGCGTCACTTCCTCGAGGAACTTGCGCACCCGACCTTCGGTGATCTTGTCGACGATCGCCTCGGGCTTGCCGCTATCGAGCGCCTGGGCGCGGAAAATCTCGCGCTCCTTGTCCAGTAGATCCGCCGGCACCTGCTCGGCGCTGACGCACACGGGGTTGCTCGCGGCGATGTGCATGGACACGTCGCGCCCGAGCACCGAGTCGCCGCCGACCAGCTCAACCACCACGCCGATGCGCACGCCGTGACGATAGCTGTGGAGCATCCCGTCGACATTGTCGAAGCGCACCAGCCGGCGAACCTGAACATTCTCGCCGATCTTCGCGATCAGTGCCTCGCGCGCCGCATCGACCGTGGTAGCCGGATCGCCCGCCATCGGCAGAGCCGCAAGCGCCTGAGCGTCCGCCGCATCGCTGTCGAGCGCGGTGCGCGCGACGGCCTCGGCAAACGCCGCAAAGTTCGCGTCCTTGGCTACGAAATCGGTCTCGCAGTTGATCTCGACCACGACGCCGCGCTTGCCGTCGTCGGTGATCTCAATCATCACCACGCCCTCGGCCGCGGTGCGGCCGGCCTTCTTCGCCGCCTTCGCCTGACCGGACTTGCGCATGGCCTCAATGGCCGACTCGATATCGCCGTCGGACTCCACCAGGGCCTTCTTGCACTCCATCATTCCAGCGCCCGTGCGCTCGCGAAGCTCTTTCACCAATGCCGCTGTAATCGCCATACCGTAGGTACCTTGGACCCGCGTCGGGCCGTCTGAATTGGGTGTTTTGCGCGCCGCGCGCCAAGCAGGCAGGCGCGGCGCGATCGAATGGGGCCGCGCACCGGGGCAAAGCGCCCCGCTGCGG
>JBGSTR010000528.1:0-4864 GCA_041736365.1 Chromatiaceae bacterium
GATGGCCCAAGGTGCCGGTCCCTTGAGCGCGCGCGAGCCGATGCGCCACGCGGCGAACAACACGATGGCGGTGACCGCCGGCTTGATGCCGCAGAGCACGCCCTCGACCACGGGGAGGTCGCCAAACGTCAGATAGATCCAGGTCAGGGCGATGAGGATGCCGAGCGACGGCAGCACAAACAGGGTGCCCGCCATGATCCCGCCCAACGTCCCGTGCATGAGCCAGCCGATATAGGTGGCGAGCTGTTGCGCCTCCGGCCCAGGCAGCACCATGGTGTAGTTCAGCGCATGCAGGAAACGATGCTCGCTGATCCAGCGGCGGCGCTCCACCAGCTCCGCATGCATCATCGACATCTGCCCGGCCGGTCCGCCGAAGCTGATGAAACCGAGCTTGAGCCAGTAGAGAAAGGCCTCGCCCAGCGACACGGGCGGAGGCGTTGCCGGCTTCGCGGCGGCGCTCGGGGCAGGGGGCATGTCGACGGCCTATGACGAATGAGCGCCGAGGCATCTCGGCGTGAAGCCCGTCGCCAAGTGAGCAGGAGACGGTGTGTCAGCCCCGCATCGGGGGATCGGGCACCGCCGCAGCATACGCCCGGGGACGTCCGGCCGGCCATCGCCGGCCCGCGCGTCGAGCCAAATCAGACGGCCCCCGCTTATCCGTCGGCGCCCTTCGACTCCACCTTGGCCTGCAAGCGCGGAAACAAGAAGCGCTCCTCGCGATCCACCCGCGCGGCGAGCAGCGTCAAGAGCTCGTTGGTATCCGCTATAAACCGATCGTCGAAGATGCGGTCGTCGTCGCGTAGCCACTTCTTGTGATACTGCTCCGTCCATTGGCGCAACGCGTGCTGACCACTGATGAAGTCGCGTGCGGCGGTGCGAATATCGTCGTCCTCGTGGGCCAACAATGACGGATAGAGCTCCTTGTCCTCTTCGTGGAGGTGATCCCGCAGCTTACCCGTGATCTCGCGCAGCAGCTTGCGGGTGGTGCTCACGACCGGCCGGATCTTGAGCGATTTCTCGTTGAGCAGAGGACGCAGGTCCTCCACCATGGCGGCGAGCTCCTGATGCTGATCGTGGTAGACGTCTACGGGCTGCATGGGTTGCCTCTGGCGTGGATTCGGATAATTGCGGTGGATGGTCGATTCGCTCGGCGGCGACCGTTGCGTAAACATCGGTCAGGTTGAAGCGTTCGTCAAACGGCAAGACGTGCATTTTCGATCCGAGCGCGGCAAAAAGTCATCTTTACCAACGAATTGGTGCAGACTCATGCCTTCGCGTTTGGCAGCCTGATGGAGGTGCCCCAGTGGAGCGCTCGCGAGGAATCCGACGGATCGGACTGGCGTGGTCCGCCGCGGCCGGTGTCCTGGCCTCGGCGGCGATGTGCGACGACGGCGTCGGCGGCGTGGTGGTGGAGCTGTTCGCGTGGCCTTGGGACGATGTCGCCGTGGAATGCGAGGCCTTTCTCGGGCCGGCGGGCTATGCCGCGGCTCAGATATCGCCGCCGAACGAGCACCGGTTGGTGCCGGGCAGCCCCTGGTGGGAGCGCTACCAGCCGGTCAGCTATCGGCTCGTGAGCCGCGGCGGAGATCGCGCGGCCTTCGCGCGGATGGTGCAGCGTTGTGCCGCATCCGGGGTCAAGATCTACGCGGATGCGGTCATCAATCACATGACCGGCCGGCGGTCGGACGACGACAACCTGTGGGGCACGGGCAGCGCCGGCAGCGACTACGAGTATCGCCGCTACCCGGACTACGGTCCCGACGACTTCCACCAGCCCGGCTGCGACATCGGCGACGATTACCGGGACCGCCGGGTGGTTCAGGGCTGCGACCTGCTCGGCCTGGCGGACCTCGACACCGGCGCCGAGCATGTTCGCGACACCCTCGCGGGGTACCTGAACGATCTGGTCGGTATCGGTGTCGCCGGTTTTCGGATCGACGCGGCCAAGCACATGGCCGCCGCGGACATCGCCGCCATCCTGTCGCGGGTCCACGGCCGACCGGAGGTCTATCAGGAGGTCATCGAGGCCCCGGGCGAGCCGATCACGGGGTCGGAGTACTTCGACAACGGGCTGGTCACCGAGTTTGACTACGGCAAGCAGCTCTCCGAGCTCTTCCACAACGGAAACCTTGCCGCATTGCGTTCAATCGACGGGGGCCGGGGCGCGCTGATGCCGAGCGACAAGGCGCTGGTCTTTGTCGACAACCACGACAATCAGCGGGGTCATGGCAGCAGCGGCGTGCTGACGAGCCGGGATGGCGATCTCTATACCCTCGCCAACGTTTTCATGCTGGCCTGGCCCTATGGCTACCCGCGCGTGATGTCCAGCTATGCCTTCACGGACACCGACCGGGGTCCGCCGAGCGCGAACGGCGAGACACGGCGGGTACATGGTCAAGCCGGACTCGGCTGCGGCGACCAATGGCTTTGCGAGCACCGGCGTCGTCCGATCGCCAATCTGGTCGGCTTCCGCAACGAGACCCTGTCCGCCCGGACGGTCGACAACTGGTGGGACAACGGGGGCAACCGGATCGCCTTCGGCCGCGGCGACCGGGGTTTCGTCGTCATCAACCGCTCCGAGCAGCCCATGCGCGAGACCTTGCATACCGGCCTCGCCCCGGGCACCTACTGCAACCTCTGGGACAGCTTTCTCGAGAATGGCACATGCACCGGCAGCACGGTGACCGTCCTTACCGGCGGGCTGGCCTCGTTCGACGTGCCGGCGATGTCGGCCGCCGCCATCCGAACCGGTATGCGCCCGGATCGGCTCCATACTCTCGAGCGCGGCCGCGAGCAACCGGCTGCCCTCGAAGCCTTGCCTTAGGCGCCAAACGAATTCTTGCGCCTTCGCATCCTGGTGCGGAAGGGTTGGCGTAAGCGTGTCGGTAGAAATACCCTACAAATTCCGTCGGCAGATCTGCGTTCGATGGTCTAGACGTTATTGCGTGGTGAAGCTGCCAGCGCACACCCCCGAGCATCAACTGAAGGAACCTAAGACATGTATACCGGTGACATCCTGATTCATATCGACGAGGCCCTGGACGACGACCGTATCCACGAGCTGGAGCGCGAGCTTGGGAGCTGGGACGGCGTTTACAGCGCCTGCATGCACGAGAACGCCAGACACCTGATGGTCGTCGACTTCGACGCCCGAGCGGTGCGTCCAAGCGAGCTGCTGCAGTCGGTTCGCAACCGCGGTCTGCATGCGGAGATGATTGGTCTGTAGAGGAAAATCTGCGGTCGGAGAGTCGCCTGCCGACGTAGGATGGGCAAAGCGCAGCGTGCCCATGGGGGCGGGCGGGAGGCGGGAGTGATGGGCACGGCCTATCGGCCTTTGCCCATCCTACGGTTCTACTTGGTTCCCGAGCGGCGCGTCCAAGCGAGCTGCTGCAGTCGGTTCGCAGCCGCTTGTTATGCGGAGATGATTGGTCTGTAGAGGAAATCTGCGGTCGGAGAGTCGCCTGCCGACGTAGGATGGGCAAAGCGCAGCGTGCCCATGGGGGCGGGCGGGAGGCGGGAGTGATGGGCACGGCCTATCGGCCTTTGCCCATCCTACGGTTCTACGTTCACCTAGCCGGCTTCGCGCAACTACCCCCGCTGCCATGCGTGGAAGCGGGCCACCCACTCCAGGGCCTTGGCGGGTGCGTGCGCCCGCTTCCAGTTTCCGGCGGCGTATTTGTTCGCCTCGGCGAGCGTCGGGTAGATGTGGATGGTGCCGAGGACCTTGTTGAGTCCGATCCCGTGCTTCATCGCGCCGATGTACTCGATGATGATCTCGCCGGCGTGCTCGCCGACGATGGTGGCCCCAAGGATCTTGTCCTTACCGGGGACGGTTAGGACCTTCACGAACCCGTGGGCCTCCTCGTCGGCGATGGCCCGATCGAGATCGTCGATGCCGTAGGTGGTCACCTCGTAGGGGATGCCTTGCTCCTTTGCCGCGGTCTCGTTGAGACCGACGCGCGCCACCTCGGGCTCGGTGAAGGTGGCCCAGGGGATGACGGAGAAGTCGGCGCGAAAGCGTTTGAAGCGGCCGAACAGCGCATTGACCGCGGCATACCAGGCGGTGTGGGCGGCGGTATGCGTGAACTGATACGGACCGGCCACGTCGCCGCAAGCGTAGATGTTCGGGTAGCGGGTCCGCATCCAGGCGTCGACCTCGACGGTGCGTCCGGCGGTGACCGGTATCGCCAGCTCCTCCAGCCCGTAGCCGGCCGTATTCGCGACGCGACCGACCGCTACCAGGACCGCGTCGAAGGCAATCCGTACGTCGGCGCCGGCATGCTCGGCGATCAGCACCTTCTCGCCGTGCTCGAGCAGAAATCGTTTGGCCGTGGTCTCGGTGCGCACGTCGATCCCCTCGGATCGAAAGCGCTCGGTGACCGCGGCCGAGACCTCCGGGTCCTCGCGAATCATGATCCGCGGCAGCATCTCGACCTGGGTCACGGCGGACCCCAGACGCGCGAACGCCTGGGCGAGCTCGGAGCCGATCGGCCCGCCGCCGAGCACGACCAATCGGCGCGGCAGCTCGCGCAGATCCCAGACGTTGTCGGAGGTCAGGTAGCCAACCTCATCGAGTCCGGGGATCGGCGGAACGAAGGGGCGCGCCCCGGTGGCGATGATCATGGAGCGGGTCGTCAGCGTCCGGGTGCCGGCGGCGCTGGTCACCTCGACGCTCCAGGGTGAGGTGATGCGTGCCTCCGCGGTGAGACATTCCACGCCCAGCGCCGTGTAGCGCTCGATCGAGTCGTGTGGCGCAACGGTGTTAACCACGCGTTGCACGCGCTCCATGACATCGGCGAAGGAGAAGTCGACAGTCGCCGCGCGGATCCCCAGCGACTCGGCGCGCCGCGCCCGGGCCACGAAG
>JBGSTR010000659.1:0-1920 GCA_041736365.1 Chromatiaceae bacterium
CGGCGATGGATGGTCCGCTCGCGCTTGCGCGGCCCGCGACGCGGCCAGCACCGGGACGGGCGCCGCGCTTGCCATTCCGAGCTAGAATGGCCCTCTTTGCGCGCACCGCGCGCACTTCAATGAATCTGCGAGGACACCGCCGTGGAAGTACGTACTGTCGATGTCGCCATCATCGGTTCCGGCACCTCCGGCCTGAACGCCATGGGCCAGGTGCGCCGCGCCGGCAAGACCTTCGTGCTCATCAACGGCGGCGAGCCCGGGACGACCTGCGCGCGAGTCGGCTGCATGCCGTCCAAGGCCATGATCCAAGTCGCCGAGGACTATCACCGCCGCACCCATCTCGGCCGCTACGGCGTCGACGGCCACGAGGCCATGACCCTGGACATCCCCGAGGCCCTGGAGCACGTGCAGGACCTGCGCGACACCTTCGTCGATCGAGTGCTCGGCAACAGCACCGACGACATGCCGCCGGATCTCTTTATTCAGGACTATGCGCGTTTCATTGAGCCGACCCTGATCGAGGTCGCGGGCCAGATGATCCGCGCCGGCGCCGTGATCATCGCCACCGGCTCGCGGCCGGTCTTTCCCGCCGCTTGGCGGCAATTCGGCGACCGCATCCTGACCACCGACGACATCTTCGAGCTCGAGGATCTCCCCGCCTCGATGGCGGTGATCGGGCTCGGGACGATTGGTCTGGAGCTGGGGCAGAGCCTGTCGCGACTGGGCGTGGCGGTGACCGGATTCGATCAGATGGAGGTCGTCGCCGGAACGCAAGACCCGGAAGTGGCCAAGTGCGCCATCGATCTCATTGGCCAAGAGTTTCCGCTGTTCCTGGGCCACGCGGCCGTCATCACCGAGGCAGGCGCCGCTCTGAAGGTGACCGCCGGTCCGCACAGCGTGGTGGTAGACAAGGTGCTGTGCAGCATCGGGCGCGCGCCCAATGTGGAGGGTCTAGAGCTTGAGAACCTGGGCGTGGCGCTCGACGCGCGCGGCTTGCCGCCGTTCAACCCCAACAGCATGCAGGTCGCGGACCTGCCGGTGTACATCGCCGGTGACGTGACCGGCGATCGCCCGATCCTCCACGAGGCCGGGGACGAGGGCAAGATCGCCGGCTACAACGCCGCCCACGGCGAGCCGGTCGCCTTCCGGCGCAAGACCCCGCTGTTCATCAATTTCTGCGACCCGAATATATGTGCCGTCGGGGCGCGCTGGTCGGAGCTCGATCCCGAGACCACCGCGGTCGGCGAGATCCGGTTCGCGCCGGTCGGGCGGGCCCTGATCATGGGCAAGAACAAGGGCGTGCTGCGGGTCTACGGCGACAAGGTCAGCGGGCGCTTCATCGGCGCCGAGATGATCGGTCCCAAGGGCGAAAACCTGGCCCATCTGATGTGCTGGAGCATTGCCCAGGGACTCACCGTCGGCGAGCTGCTGCGCTTGCCCTTCTATCATCCGGTCATCGAGGAGGCGCTGCAGGCCGCGCTCTACGATCTGTATTCGAAGGTCGAGGCAAAGAACAGCGGCGGTCTGGTCGAGCTGGCCCGGCTGCCGGTCTAAGTGCGACAAATCAGCATGGCAATCACCGAAAAGCAGAGGCACTGGCTCAAGGGGCGCGCCCACCACCTGAAACCGGTGGTGAGCGTCGGCCAACAGGGGCTCACCGAGGCGGTGCTCGCCGAGATCGAAATCGCCTTGGCGCATCACGAGCTGCTGAAGGTCAAGATCAGCGCCGGTGATCGCACGGTGCGCGACGAGTGCGTCCAGGCGATCGTCGAGCGCAGCCATGCGGAGCTGATCACCCGAGTCGGCAACGTCGCGGTGCTTTACCGGGCCAATCCGCGTAAACCGGCACCGCTGGAGCTGCCCGCCGTCTGAGCGACTGGCCGGGCGCCCGGACGGCTCCCGCACCCGTTTGCCGGCGAC
>JBGSTR010000591.1:0-2703 GCA_041736365.1 Chromatiaceae bacterium
GGACGTGCGCCGCATCACCTACGTCACCGAGACCCCGCTGCTGGTGGACGCGGATACCGGCTTCGGCTCCAGCGCCTTCAGTATCGCGCGCACCGTGCGCGAGCTGATCAAGGCCGGTGCCGCCGGCTGTCACATCGAGGACCAGGTGCAGGCCAAGCGCTGCGGTCACCGCCCGGGCAAGGCCATCGTCTCCAAGGAAGAGATGGTGGACCGCATCCGCGCGGCGGTGGATGCCCGGAGCGACGACTTCGTGATCATGGCCCGCACCGATGCGCTGGCCGTCGAGGGCTTCGACTCCGCCATCGAGCGCGCGCGCGCCTGCGTCGAGGCGGGGGCGGACATGATCTTCCCGGAGGCGATGGTGGAGCTCGACCAATATCGCCGCTTCGTCGAGGCCGTGGGCGTGCCGGTGCTGGCCAACATCACCGAGTTCGGCTCCACGCCCTTGTTCACCGTCGAGGAGCTCAAAGGGGTCGGCGTCGGCTTGGTGCTCTATCCCCTGTCCGCCTTCCGGGCGATGAACAAGGCCGCGCTCGCGGTCTACGAGTCGATCCGTCGCGACGGGACCCAAAGCAACGTGCTCGACACCATGCAAACCCGCATGGAGCTATACGATTTTCTCGACTACCACAGCTTCGAGCAGAAGCTGGACGACCTGTTCGCGCAATCCAAGGAGGGCTAAGGCCCCTCGCGGCACCCAAGCTTTCAATCCCCATCGAGGAGAATAAACATGAGCGAAACTCACGCGGGCGAAGCCACACAAGGCAAGAAAAAACACGTCGCCCTATCGGGTACTCCGGCCGGCAATACCGCCATCTGCACCGTGGGCCGGTCCGGCAACGATCTGCATTACCGCGGCTACGACATCCTCGATCTGGCGGACACCGCCGAGTACGAGGAGATCGCCCATCTGCTGATCCACGGCGAGCTGCCGAATGCGGATCAGCTCGAGGCCTATCGCTACAAGCTCAAGTCACTGCGCGGTCTACCCGCGGCACTGCGCAACGTGCTGGAGTGCATTCCCTCGTCGGCCAATCCGATGGACGTGATGCGCACCGGCTGCTCGGTGCTCGGAACGCTTGAGCCCGAGCGCGTGGACATGAACGTGCACGACGCGCGCGACATCGGCGATCGGCTAATCGCCGCGTTCGGCTCCATCCTGGTGTACTGGTATCACTACAGCCACTATGGCCGGCGCATCGAGGTCGAGACCGACGACGACAGCATCGGCGGCCACTTCCTCCATCTGCTCCACCGCAGGAAGCCGCGCGAGGACTGGGTGCGCGCCATGCAGACCTCGCTGAATCTATACGCCGAGCACGAGTTCAACGCCTCAACCTTCACCTCCCGGGTGATCGCCGGCACCAACTCCGACCTCTACTCCTGCCTCACCGGCGCCATCGGCGCATTGCGCGGCCCCAAGCACGGCGGCGCCAACGAGGTCGCCTGCGAGATCCAGCAACGCTACGCGAGCCCCGACGAGGCGGAGGAGGATATCCGCGCCCGGGTTGCGCGCAAGGAGATCGTGATTGGCTTCGGCCATCCCGTCTACACCGTCTCCGACCCGCGCAACGAGGTCATCAAGTCGGTCGCCCGGCGGCTGTCCGAGTCCGCCCATGAGATGACCATGTACGAGGTGGCCGAGCGCCTGGAGACGGTGATGTGGGACGCCAAGCGCATGTTCCCCAACCTCGATTGGTTCTCGGCCGTGGCCTATCACGTGATGCGCATCCCGACCTCCATGTTCACGCCGCTGTTCGTAATCGCGCGCACCGCCGGCTGGGTAGCGCACGTCATCGAGCAACGCAAGGACGGCAAGATCATCCGCCCGAGCGCCAATTACGTCGGCCCCGACGATCGCGCCTGGGTGCCGATCGAAGAGCGCTGATCCCGGTCCGGCTCATCCAGCACGCCGGCTGGCCCCATTCGCCGCTCACCCGAGAGGGAGCGAGCCGGGCCACGCCGGTGATCTACGCTCACCCGACTCCTGAACCTCCAACCACGGACACCGACCCATGAGCTCACATATCGCCGACGCCAATGTGCGTCCCGACCCCGACCAGGAGCTGGTCGCCATCGCGGATTACGTCGTCAATTACGAGGTGACCTCCGAGGAGGCACTGACCACCGCGCGGCATTGCCTGATGGACTCGCTCGGCTGCGCCATGCTCGCGCTCCAGTACCCGGAGTGCACCAAGCATCTCGGCCCGATCGTCCCCGGCACGCTCGTTCCCAACGGCGCGAAGGTCCCCGGCACTCAGTTCGCACTCGACCCGGTCAAGGCGGCCTGGGACATCGGCGCACTGGTGCGCTGGCTCGACTTCAACGACACCTGGCTCGCGGCCGAGTGGGGTCACCCGTCGGACAACCTGGCGGCGATACTGGGGCTCGGAGACTATCTCTCGCGCCGCGCCGTTGCCGACGGCGCGGACCCGCTCACCGTGGGCGACGTGCTGCACTACATGGTGAAGGCGCACGAGATCCAGGGCGTGCTGGCGCTGGAGAACAGCTTCAACCGGGTCGGACTCGACCACGTGCTGCTGGTCAAGGCGGCCTCGGCGAGCGTCGCGGCGCTGATGCTGGGCGCGGACAAGGATCAGGTCATCGATACCCTGTCCCAGGCCTGGGTGGACGGTCAGTCGTTGCGCACCTACCGCCACTCGCCCAACACCGGCTCGCGCAAGTCCTGGGCGGCCGGCGACG
>JBGSTR010000602.1:0-4300 GCA_041736365.1 Chromatiaceae bacterium
GACGCGCGGTGGCGACGGTCTGACCGAAGCTCGCGCGACCCTTGAGCAAGCGCTCCGGCAGGCCGTCGCGCAGGCTGACGAAGGGGATTTCCGCCAGCGTCACATCCGCCTCGGCGGTGTCGGCGAGCTTGTTGTCGCGAGTGGTGATCACCCGGCTATAGGTGGTCGGGTAGAAGAACTCCCAGCTCGACTCGTAGGGCTCGGCAACCAATACATGCGAGAGCCTGTCCTGCGGCCGACCGAACAGCGACAGGGCATAGCCGAGGTAGTACCCCATGGTCTTTCGGCCCCCCGCGATCGAGACGTGCAGGGCGCTTTCGGGGTCGGCGGTGAGGTTGCGAACCATCTCGGTGATCAGGTCCGCCGCCAGCTCGTTGTGCTCGGGCCGGCGGATGTCGGCCAGCGGGTTGCCCTCGGCGTCGCGCAGCACGTGGATACGATCGGGGCCGAAGGCGACGGGCGGCAACGAGTAGTCGTGCAGGAGTCGGTTGAACCAACCGGGTTCCGCGGACAGCAGGCTGAGCCGCGCCCGCTCGGCGCCCTCGGCGGTGGTCACCAGCATCACCTCGGTCGGCACGAATGCAGGCACGCGGCTCACGGCCAGCGCGTAGAGGGTCTCGGTGACGATCTGGGGGGACAGGCCGGTGACGGCCAGCAGTATCCTGCGCGGGTATGCCGTCGGGTCCATGGCACTGCTGTTTGGACTACTCATTGTTTTCGTCTAAGCCCTCGCAAGGCGGGGGTTGAGAAGATTGGCGGGTTCGGGCGGCATCCTGCCACGACCTGCATCCTGCGCTCCCTGTCGGCCCGGAACCCGTGACGCCAGGATGAATGGAGCGCGTGATTTGGTCAGGTCCCGCAAGCTTGCGGCTCATGGCGTCGGGGTCTCGCGCAACGAATCCTCGCCTCCGGCCTGCCCAAGTCGGTACTTGCCCAGCCCGAAGCTCGAGCCCTTGCCGACGTGGGTCCACTGCCCGACCCAGAGCGCCGGCCAGAATGCGGCGAGCCCGGGACCGTCGAGCAGGATCTCGCCGATTAGGCCGCCCATTTCCATGCTCGTCCTCTGGCGCGACGAGAAACGGGTCCAGTCGGACCAGGTCAGATTCGCGGCGGCAAGACGGACATCGACCGCCGCATCGGCGAGGCTTTTCCAATACTCGGGGTCGGTGGTGCCGCCATAGAGCTCCGCGAGCATGGACAGACGCGAGATCAGGCTGCGCAGAAGGTCGCCGGGGACGAAAGCGGCCGGGCCAACGAAGTGACCTTGGCGTTTGATGCGCAGCGGCGTCGGGAGCTCGAGCCGCAGCGCATCCGGCCGCGCTTTCGGCGCTTGCGGTGCCGCTCCGACGACCTTCCGGTATGCGCCGGATTGGACGTCGTAGACGCACTGCCAGTCGTTGCTCCCGAGTGATTGCTCGGCGTACAGCGCCCTGAGCTCAAACCGACCGCCGGCGCGACCGATGCCGCGCTCGCCCGCGACCTTTACCGCCTGGATGAGGTACGGCAGGAGGTCGATCGCCGGCCCGATGAGATTGAGTCCGAGCCTCAGATCGGCCCCGGCGGGGACATCGCGCTCGGGATGGGCATCCACGTCCAGAACGAACGGGTGTGGCAGCACCGTGTAGCGGCCGGCAAGCTCCGTGTTGCATGCCGGAGACTCGAAGAAGACCGAGTACGCGCAGGTTCCGATCAAGAGACAGCCGTGGCAGGTGGGCTGGCGGGTCACGCACACGGTGCGCCGCAGGCTGTGACCGAGCAGACCCCGCCACGCGGAGCCGGCGTATGCCGGCATGCGCATGGAATCGAGCGCCTCCAGCGCGAAGTACACGCGGGCGATCGGTGGAAGACCGGGTGGGTTTGGGCTCGAAGCCTGGCCTTCCAGTGCTGCGATCATGGCGAGAGCTCCTATCGGTGCCCGACGTTCAACCGCCGCTTTCGAACCCTATCTTCACGGTTGGCCGGGGAATCATATGCGCCTCGCAAGCTTGCGGGAACCATTGATCGCTGCTTTGCCCCGATCGCTGCGGTGCGCCACGCGGGCGCGTTTGGGGTCGGTCGCGGTAACGTGTCGCCCGTAGGGTGGAACAAGCGGCAGCGGTTCCACCATTGCCGCGGAGGTGGATCCGCTTCGCTTGATCCACCCTACGGTTGTGGTGATCGGAGACGCGCGCACCGGCCCTGGCCGAACGGAATCGCGAACCGGTTGAGCCGAATCGCGGGTTGCGTCATTCTCCGCATGAATCAACATGTAGGGTGGAACAAGCGACAGCGGTTCCACCAGGTACGCTGAGTTGGATCCGCTGCGCTTGATCCACCCTACGGTTGTGGTTATAGGGACTCGCGCACCAGCCCGACGGCCGAACGAAATCGCGAACCGGTTGAGCCGAATCGCGGGGTGCGTCATTCTCCGCAGGAATCAGCACGTAGGGTGGAACAAGCGAACAGCGGTTCCACCAATCGGCGCGGAGGTGGATCCGCTTCGCTTGATCCACCCTACGGTTTTACGTTCTTCGCAAGCCCACATTAGGTGTCACTGCCGGGCGGTTGAGAGCAAGGGTTCGGGCGGACAGCGCGGCGATTCGCGCTTGTCCGAGGTTCGGGGCGGGGTGTCGCATCGTTCGGCGCCGAGAACGTCCTTTTTTCGCAACCGATTGCCGGGTCACTGTCGATGCAGCTTGATATCACCCTCGCCCTGACCGTCGTCGCCGCCATTCTCGTGCTGCTGGTCGGGCGCGCAATCATCCATCGCATCGCATTTCTTCAGACCTACAGCATCCCGGAGCCGGTCGTGGGGGGGCTGGTAGTGGCCGTGCTTCTGACGGTGGCTCGCTTCGGGCTGGACGTCCAGGTCAGCTTCGATATGCGCTTGCAGACGCCGCTGCTGCTGACCTTCTTTACGACCATCGGTCTGGGCGCCGATGTCCGCACACTGGCACGCGGCGGGAAGAAGCTCCTGGTGTTGCTGCTCGCGGTGGTGGTTGCCCTGCTCTTGCAGAACGCGCTCGGCATCGCGATCGCCACCAGCATGGACCTGAACCCGCTGATGGGTATCCTCGGCGGCTCGGCGACCATGGCCGGCGGCCATGGGACGGGCGCGGCCTACGCCAAGGTGTTTGGCGAGGTCAATAATCTACAGGGCGCGGTCGAGGTGGCGATGGCCGCCGCAACCTTCGGACTGATCCTTGGCGGCGTGCTGGGCGGCCCGGTGGCCCAGTGGCTGATCCATCGGCATTCGCTCAAACCCAATGCCCTGGCGAATGCGACCATGATGCCGGGCGAGGTCGATTCCGACGAGCGGCGGGCGCTCAGCCCGGAGTCGCTGATGCAGACCGTGCTCATCCTGATGGCCTGCCTCGGGATCGGTGGGCTGCTTTCCACGCATGTCGAGCTGCCCGGGATTACCCTGCCGACCTTCGTCTGGTGCCTGCTCACCGGGATCGTGCTGCGCAATGCCCTCGAGCTCAGCGGTATCTACCGAGTAGACGGTCCCACCATCGAGCTGGTTGGAACCGTGAGCCTTTCGCTGTTTCTTGCCATGGCGCTGATGTCGCTTCGGCTGTGGGAGCTGGTCAGCCTGGCGGTGCCGATCTTCGTCATCCTGGCCGCGCAAACCGCGCTGGTGGCGGTGTTCGCGGTCGTGGTTACCTTCCGGGTGATGGGTTCGGACTACGACGCGGCGGTGATCGCGGCCGGCCACTGTGGATTTCAGCTCGGCGCCACGCCCACCGCGATCGCCAACATGCAGGCCATCACCAACCGCTACGGCTACTCGCCGCTGGCCTTTCTGCTGGTGCCGATCATCGGCGCCTTCCTGATCGATATCTGCAACGCCCTGGTCATCCAGGGTTTTCTTGCCCTCCCGGCATTCGGATTCTGATGGCGATGAACCCGGCTATCCGTTACCTCGCCCGCATCCTGTCGGGGCTCGCGCTGTTCGTCCTGCTCGTCGGCTGTAGCGATGCGCCCAACGAGGCGCAGGTCACACAGGTGGTCGAGGAGCGGCTCGCGACCGCCTTCGAGCCGGGCACCTTCTCCCTGGAGAGCCTACGACGCTTGGGAAGCGGCCCCCTGGCGAACACGGCGGAAGGCAAGGCGACGCGAATCGTCTACTACAACGCGGTGCTGACCTTCGAGCGCGACCTGGATTTCTCGTCCTGGGAGACGCTGAACGTCGCGGCCTTCGCGAACCTGCTCGGGGCAACCGAGCAGGGCGTTTCCGGCCTCGCCCAGAACGGCAACCACAAGGGCGACCGAATCCGCGCCCACGGGACGGCGAGCTTCGTGCGCGACGGCGACGGCT
>JBGSTR010000630.1:0-9227 GCA_041736365.1 Chromatiaceae bacterium
GCGGGCCGGCCTCGCCGGCCACTGCCACTTCGAGCGCCGGGAGCTCAGGGACTGCCAGCCGGGCCGACTCGAGGGCCAGGGCCTGGTGGTGGTGAACCCACCCTATGGGGAGCGGATGGGCGCGGATTCGGATCTACCGGCGCTCTATGCCCAGTTGGGGGCGGTCCTCCGGGAACGCTTCCTAGGCTGGCGGGCGGCGGTCTTCACCGGAAACCCGGATCTGGGCAAGCACATGGGCCTGCGGGCGCTCCGCACCCATGCCCTGTTCAACGGCCCCATCGAATGCCGGCTGTTGCATTTCGAGGTGGCCCCCGAGCACTTCGTCTCGAACCGTCCCCGGTCCCTGGCCCCGGAGGAGCGCGGCGCCGGGGCCCAGGCACTGGCCAACCGGCTCAACAAGAACCGAAAGACCCTGCGCCGGTGGCTGGAGTCCGAGCAGGTGAGCTGCTACCGGCTCTACGACGCGGACCTGCCCGAGTATGCCGTCGCCGTGGACTGCTACGCGGGCGAGCGGCTCTGGGTGGTGGTCCAGGAATATGCCGCCCCCTCGACGGTGGACCCCCGACAGGCGCGCCGCCGGCTGCGGGAGGCCCTCAGCGTGATCCCGGAGGTTCTGGAGGTCCCAGAGCAGCAGGTCTACTTTAAGCTCCGGCAGCAGCAAAAGGGGACGAGCCAATATGAGCGACTGGCCGAGACCCGCCGCTTCCACGAGGTGACTGAGGGGGGACGCCGCTTCCTGGTCAACTTCGAGGACTATCTCGATACGGGGCTCTTCCTCGACCACCGGGAGACCCGGCGTCTCCTCGGCACGCTCGCCCAAGGCAAGCGCTTCCTCAACCTCTTCTGCTATACGGGGACGGCGACCGTCTACGCGGCCCGGGGCGGTGCCGCCGCCACCACCAGCGTCGACCTCTCCCGCACCTACCTGGACTGGGCCCGCCGCAACCTGGAGCTGAACGGCATCCGCGGCCCCCAGCACGAGCTCATCCAGGCGGACTGCCTGGAGTGGCTCGACGCTATGCGGGGCCGCCGGCGCTTCGACTTGATCTTTCTCGACCCCCCGACCTTCTCCACCTCCAAGCGCATGGCGGCGACCCTGGACATCCAGCGGGACCACGTGGACCTTATCCGCGCCACCACGGACCTGCTCGAGCCCGACGGGACCCTGATCTTCTCCAACAACCTGCGCCGCTTCCGCATGGATCTCGATGCCCTCCCCGAGCTCGTCATCGAGGACATCAGCGCCAAGACCCTTCCCCGGGACTTCGCCCGCAACCCCCGCATCCACAACTGTTGGCGCATCCGCTGGCGCTCTTCCCCCGAGCTCGGCGGGCCAGGATGGTAAAGCCCCCGTCGGCGAGGTCGTCGAGGCAGATAGCCGTTGCGCACCACCGCCCGGCGCCCGTCGATCAGCGACACCGCGGCAAACTCATCGAGCTGCACCTGGACCTCCGCCTCGATGGCCCGCTGCAGGATGTCACGCGCCCCGCGGCACACCAGCTCCTCCAGCGGCAGACCCAGCTCAGCCAGTCGCCCCTGCCGATCCTGATCTCTTCTTGCACCCCGGCTCCCCTGCCTCGTATCGTCGCGCATGGCGCACCTCTCTCGTTGCTGCTGGAGCTGCCCCACGGCATCCCGTCGCACGATACCTTCGGGCGGGTGTTCTCGGTGTTGGCGCCAGCGGCCTTTGAGGCGTGCTTTCAGGCCTGGGTGGGGGCGATTCGGGCGGTGATTCCCGGGGAGGTCATCGCCCTGGACGGGAAGATGCTGCGCCGCTCGCACGATCGCGCCGCGGGGCTCGGCTCGCAGGCGCAGGTGCTGGAGAGCGTCGAGCGCGGCCATGGGCGCAGGGAGACGCGCCGCTACCGCACCCTAGGCGATCACTCCGGCGTGCTGCGTCACACCGCCCTCACACGGCTCAAACAGGATCGACTCGCACCGGCCGTGATCGCATAAGATGTCATCGACGGGGTCTCCTCGGGTGTGTGGCAAAAGACTTGTACCTTATGTTTGACACCCAACCAGAGGCCCGTCTTCCCTATTTTCCCGCTGCCAGTTCACTAAGTCGTTGTTTCCCGCCCGATCAGCGTCGTTCGAAAAGTGCCGCACCCAAAGCCTTTGATGGCCTCGAAGTCGCTCTTGCCCAGGCACAGCAGCGCGATATATCCTCGTCGCATCTGAGATTTTGTCTCAGGACCCTGGCCTAACCAGCTAAGGCTGCTGTACCATCATCGGCATGGTCGACTACAGCCTTGCAGCCAAGGAGCTCGCCGAGCTGCGCACGGCGGACCGGCGCACGCGCGACAAATGCGAGGCCCATAGGATCAAAGCGGTGGCCCTGTTGGCGAGCGGCCGCACGGCCGAGGATATCGCCGACGCTCTGCTGATCGACCCCAATACCCTGCGCCACCACTTCAAGCGTTACCAACAGGGCGGTCTGCCCGCCTTTCCGGCGACCTCGCCGACAGCGAAGTTGTTGGTGCGTAAGGCACGACCTACCCGTGGCAGTCCGCGCAGTATCCCTCCGGCGATCGCGATAAAGCCGGACCGGGATCGCGAGCGAAGTGTCTTGCGCATCCGCCGGGATTCTGATCCTACGCTTTGAATGGTGCTTGCCCGAGCCCCGAATTGCCTCGTATCGAATCTGCGGAAAGGGGCCGGAAGGGGGTTCGTGGTCGCGGGACGTCGCCGAGCGTCGGACTGCCCACCTCAACATCGTAGATCAGATCGGCGGCAGACAGGGATGAGACGCAGAGACGCTTTTCTGACATTCGGGAAGCCCCACCTGGGGGACGAGGAAGTCGCGGAAGTGCTAGATACGCTGGCGTCCGGATGGCTTGGAACCGGGCCTCGCGTGTCTCGCTTCGAAGACGCCTTCAGCCGATACAAGGAGGCTCGTCACGTTGCGGCCGTCAACTCCTGCACTGCCGCGCTGCACCTGAGTATGGTAGCTATCGATATTGCGCCCGGTGACGAAATCATCACGACGGCGCTGACCTTCTGCGCCACCGTCAATGCGATCATTCACGCCAAGGGAACTCCGGTCTTGGCGGACGTCGATCGGGACACGATGAACATCGACCCGAACAACCTCGAGCAGCGCATCACGCCACGTACGCGAGCCATCATTCCGGTTCACTTCGGAGGGCGACCTTGCGATATGGGCCGCATCATGGCGATTGCTCGCCGACACGGCCTCATCGTAATCGAGGATTGCGCGCACGCGATCGAAACCGAGCTCCACGGGACCAAAGCGGGGAACTTCGGCGATTTCGGTTGTTTTTCATTCTATACCACAAAGAACGTCGTCACCGGAGAGGGCGGCATGGTGATCGCACGGGAGGCCAAAGATATCGCCCGGATCAAGGTGCTTGCATTGCATGGACTATCGGCGGATGCCTGGCGTCGTTACGGCGACATCGGGCATAAGCACTATTTCGTCACCGACTGCGGCTTCAAATACAATATGACCGATCTTCAGGCCGCCATCGGCATCCATCAGCTTGCGCGGGTGGACCGAAATTGGCTTCGACGCCAAGAGATTTGGCGACGCTACCAAGCCGCTTTTCAGCGTTTACCGATTCAGTGTCCGGACGAACCTGCAGCAGACAGTCGTCATGCCTATCACCTCTATACGATTCGGGTCAATGAAGCGGAATCCGGCATCTCGCGGGATCGTTTCCTGTCGGAAATGATTGATCGGAACATCGGCGTCGGGGTTCACTATCTGTCGATCCCCGAGCATCCCTACTACGCTGAAACCTTTCATTGGCAAGTCGACGCCTATCCCAATGCCCGTGACATCGGCCGCACAACCGTGAGTCTTCCGCTTTCCGCGGCGCTCTCGAACCGGGACGTCGAGGATGTTGTTTCTGCGGTCGGCGACATCTTGTCGGGCAGTGCCGGTACGCGACGCCTCCCGCCCGACCGAGTTGGACCCCCGACGCACGCTGCGCCCCGGGACACTGATTGCACCTGACCATGGAAGGGGAGCTGTGTTCATGATTGACCCTGTTCGCGTCGCGTCTGTCACCCGAAGGCTGACCATCGCCGGAGATGAGACGAGACTTCTCAATACGGCAGTCGCCTACGATCCACTCCGGATCAATCATGTCGTAATCGTGATCTCGCCAACGGACGACGAGCAGGATCAACAGGTTGGATCGATGCGCGATCGGTATCGTGCGCATGGCATCGAGATCGTCGAGCTGGGCTTGTCCCTCGGCGGACTTGGTCGCCTCTTGAATCAGGTCAGGGCAGTCGGCCGACTCGCACGCGAGTTTAGGCGCCGACGAATCGACGTGGTCGATGCGAGACTGGGGACGCCGACTGCGTTGGGCCTCGTGGCCGCGAAGCTCGCCAAGGTCCCGGTGGTCGTGTCCACGGCCTACTACACAAGCTTCTGGAACCTTCCGATCAAATATTTCGTCGGGCAGGCGTGCATGGCCGGGATCGACGCGCTGGTCAGCGATGCTCGAGCAACGCTGGACGATTTCCGAAAATGGCGTTGGAGCCGAACGGCTGAGCTGGTCTTGATACAAAATGGTGTTCCCCCGGCGCTGAGCAGCTTGACACGCGACGAGGCACGGATGGCCCTCGGTTTGCCCGACGACCCGGCGATCAAGGTGATCGGTCAGATCTCTCGGATTATTCCACGCAAGGGTTATGAGATCTTCCTGGAGGCGGCCCGCTCGGTGCTTGATCAACGACCGGACGTGTTTTTTGTCGGAGTGGGATTCGTTGCCGAGGATCCGGGGTATCTCCATGCCCTACGCCGTATGGCGCAGGCGCTGAACATCGAGGACCGTGTCAGACTCTTAAGCTATCCAGGCCCGATCGGCGATGTCTACAAGGCCATCGACGTCTTCGCGCACCTGAGCACCTTGGATTCTTCGCCGACAGCCATTCACGAGAACATGTCCGTCGGATTACCCGCGGTGATTACGGCGCTTCCGGGCAATCTGGAGATCGTTGAAGACGGCGTCACGGCCCTTCTGGTTCCTCCGGGAGATCCCGGACGCGCTGCGGAAGCGATGCAGAGGCTTCTCCACGACCAGCCTTTAGCCGATCGGTTGGGCCAAGCCGCACGGCAGCGCTACGACGAGCGGCACCGACCGGAAATCATGGCGGCAGCACATGAGAACCTGTTTCGCCGCCTCCTCGGCGCGCATCCTCGGACAGCCTGAGTGCGGATTCCGGAGGTATGGACTTGCGACGACGATTTCTTCAGCCTGGGCTGTACGCCCACTGCGCCGATCGGATCGATGCCACATCGGGCTGGCTTCGCCGGTCCAGATTGGCTCCGATCCGATCCGCGCCTGGGTCGCAGGACGGACCCGGCGTCGGCGCGGCTCGGCCGATTCCGGACCACCCATGAGCGTCGCCGGGCTGATCGTCGCCGGCGGTTCGGGGGAGCGGATGCAGCGCTCGGGAGCCTTACATCCGAAGCCGCTGGTTCCCATCCGGGGAGTCGCGCTCCTAGAGCGGAATCTGATCGCACTCCTCCGTGCCGGGATCATGGACATCCATATCGCGGTCTCGTCACGCGCCGACGGGGTCGGCGACTTCGCACGATCGCGTTGTCGCAAGGTCGTGGAGACTTTGGGCGCGAAGCTATCGGTCATCACCGAGGCCCACCCTCTCGGCTCGATCGGCGCTTCGGCCTATCTACGTGACCGAGCGGAGATCTTGGTCGTCAACGCAGACAACCTCACCAGCTTGGATCTCAGGTCGGTTCTCGCCAAGCATCGCGAAGCCGGAGCGACGCTCACCCTGGCTGTGCATGACGAGCCCTTTTCCATCCCATTCGGCGAGATCTGCATGGACGGGGACCGGGTGACCGCCTATCGGGAGAAGCCAAGCTTCAGAGTGCGCGTCTGCAGCGCCATCTCCGTGCTGAGCCCCGACGCCCTAGCCGCATTCGACCCTGGCGAGACGATCGGGCTACCGGCTCTGGCGAACCGTCTTCTGAGCCGGAACGCCGCGGTCTGCAGCTTCTTTCACGATGCACCCTGGATCGACGTCAACGACATGACTTCGATCGACCGGGCAGAGGAACTGGTCAGAAACAACGCGCCTGACTTCGAGCATTGGTCAACATCACCCGACGACCAGGTCGTCGCCCTGCTCTGTTGCAGCCATCGGGGCGTCGCCCTTGTGCGAAGCCCCGATGGCATGCTGCGGCTCCCCGCCGTTGCGGCAAACACCGGCGGGATGCAGACCTCTTCGATCCTGCAGGCCCTCGGCGCCGGTCGTCGGTCCTTCCCAAGCGACATCGCGCCAATTGCGCTCTTCGACGATATCGACACCGACGCGAGACGGATCATCCGCACGCGCTTGTTTCTGGCTGATATCGGCGATGACCTGCCCGAAGTCGACATTCAGTGGGTGCATGAAGAAGCCATCGCCGCGCTCGACGATATCGCACCCATGGTCGCGCGAGCCTTGGCCGCCAAGGCACGGCCGGAACCCGCGGGTTGGGTACGCCGCGGCAACCGACCCGCCGAAGGGTGAGCCCATGACAAACATGACGATCGCGGTTACGGGCGGTGGCGGCTTCATCGGCTCGCACTTGGTCCGCGCCCTTGCGGAAGGGAATAGCCCCGTTCGCACCTTGCTCGGCCCCGAAGGGGCGCCGGTCGTACGGCCGCCAGAGGGCGTCGAGAGCTGCTTCGGAGACATCTGGGACGCTTCGATATTGGCGCGGCTGCTCGAAGATGTGTCGGCGGTCGTCCACCTGGCAGGGCCGCCTTCGGTCGCCGCCTCCTTCAGGGAGTCGGTTGGGTACGCACGCGCCCACGTCAGCGGAACGGCGGCCGTCGTCGATGCCTGTATCCGTGGCGGTGTACCGCGCCTTGTCTACGTTTCCTCCGCCGAGGTTTACGGACAGCCGCTTCGGAATCCGGTCGATGAAGAGGCACCGCAAGCCCCTCGTTCCCCCTATGCGGCCGCCAAGATCGGAGCGGAGGCATTCGTCCGTGCCGGCGCCCGGTCAGCTGGCCTCGATGCTGCCATCTGCCGCCCCTTTCTCGTCTACGGACCCGGTATGCCCGCAACCTCCTTGGTCGGATCGCTCGTTCGCCAAGCCAGGCAGGGTAACCTGATCGAGCTGTTCGACCCGCGCCCGATCCGTGACTACTGCTTTGTCGCAGATCTGACGGATGCTCTGATCGCGTGCTGCCATGCAGCATTGCGTGAGCCGGTTCGCGTCTTCAACCTCGGCAGCGGGCAAGGTCTTTCGGTCGCCGATCTCGCCCGCCGCGTCCTGGCGCTCTCGGCCGGTGACGGAGAGATACGGATTGCCGAGTCGCCGGACCGACCCCCCGGAGCCGCAATCCTCGAGTTGGTCAGCGACCCGAGCCGAGCGGCGAGAGAGCTAGGCTGGCGCGCGAGCACCCCAATCGACCCTGGCATCGCGCAGATGCTGCGGATGCCATTGGAGGACAACGCATGATCCGAAACCAATCGAAGGTGCTGATCACCGGAGCGCAAGGGTTTCTCGGGCGCTATCTGGTTGCGGATTGGCTCGCCGCGGACCCCGGGGTCTCGATTCTCGGCGTTGGTCGCTCGGAGAAGCTGGACAACCTTTTCACACATGGCGTGCATTGGGGCGAGATTCGAGTTCAGGCGCCGATGCCTCCAACGCTCGCGAAAGGGCTCCGCAACCCACGTTACGTCTATCGCACACTCGACGTCACGGACACCGCCGCGCTGAGGCAACTCGTCTCGGAAAACCGGCCAGACATTGTCGTGCACCTGGCCGCCGCGCTTCGCGACGACCCGCCGTCCGAGCTCGTTGCAGCAAACATCGGCGGCGTGGTCTCCGTCTTGGAGTCGCTTGCCTGTCTCGGGCCCTCCGCACCGCTCGTCCTGTTCGGGTCGTCGGGCTCGATCTACGGGCCCGTACCTGACCAACAGCTCCCGTTGGGCGAAGACACGGTCTGCGCACCCATCGATCCCTATTCCGCGACCAAGCGAGCCGCCGAGGAGCTCGGACGCATTCTGGCGAACCAATTCGGGGTCCCGGCCTTGTGGGCTCGCATATTCAATCCCGTTGGCCAGGGTCAAGACGAGCGCCACCTCTGCGGATGGCTCGGCCGGCAGGTCGCGGCCATCGCAGGCGGCGCTCGCGCCCCACTGATCTCGGTGGGGCCGCTCCACACCACCCGTGACTTTATCGACGTCCGCGACACCGCCCGGGCACTGCGACTGATCGCCACGCACGGCGAGCCTGGTCTCGCCTACAACGTCGCCTCGGGTCGAGAGACCAGCGGCCGCCAGATTCTGGATACCCTGCTGCGTGTCGCGGGCCTCGCGGATCGGGTCACACTCGAGATCCGTCCCGGCCGGCCTGCCGACATCGACCGGGTCTATGCCGACCGAACCCGCCTGGATGCGCTGGGCGATCGACCCTGTTACGGGATCGAAGACAGCCTGGCCGCAGTCCTCGCCTATTATGCAGACGTCGTATCACCATCCTGCACGGAGGAGGAGCATGGCAAAGCACCCAGGCTCAATACCCTACCGAACAGTCCCGAAAATGCCCCCTGAGCTGGTCAAAACTCTACCATGCTTTTCCTGCGATCATGGGTTTGCCCGTTGGTCGGATGTCTGTTCGATGAGTGTCAAATCCTAGGGGTTTTGGCCCAAACCGCCGGAAGCATGCGCTAGGTAGTGTTGGCATTTAACATGACTTGGCCTTGGCGGCCTGGATGAGCGCATTGATCGTTTCGACGCGGCCGTTGGTGAACCTGGAGTCGAAGGCGTTGAGGATGCCGTCCCAGCGATCCGTGAGGGTCTTGGCGACCCGCTTGATGGGTTCGAGGCGGCAGCGGCGGTCCCATTTGTGGTTTCCGCGCCTTAGGTCGCCATCACCCGTTCGCCAGACGCACCGCTCCCGTATCCGAGGAGCTGCGGGGCCAGAGCGACGGTGCGCATCAGGTTGTGGGCCAGGGCATGGAGCAGCAGGATGCAGCGTACCTTGGTGCGCCCGCGCACCCGCAGGTGGGTGAGCCCGCGCTGGCGGGCCAGGGCATTGACACATTCGGCGGTGGCCGCGCGCTGGGGGTAGATGGCCTTGGCCTCCTCAGTGCCCATGCGCTCGCGCCAGGCGGCGATCGCCTCGCTGTCGCTGTCCTTGGGGGCGTGGGGGTCGGTCTCCGGGTCGCGCGCCTTGGGCACCGGGGCATAGACGGTGGTGTGGGCGGCGGCCTGCTCGATCTGCTCAT
>JBGSTR010000665.1:0-1761 GCA_041736365.1 Chromatiaceae bacterium
GGGTCGCGGGTGCCGGCGGTTTCCGCTCGGCGGTCCGGGTCCGCCGCTAGAAACGCAATTCGTCGGGCGGCACCGGGCCACCGAAGTATCGGCCTTGTGCCGCATCGCAGCCAAGCTTTAGCAGCACCCGCATCTGCTCGGATGTTTCGACGCCCTCGGCGACCACGGTCTTTCCCAGGCCGTGGGCCATGGCGATCGTGGCCTCGGCCAGGGCCTGGTCGGCCCGTTGGGAAGCGACCCCGCGCACGAATTCTCCGTCCAGCTTGATGGTCGATACGGGCAAGCGACGAACCATTGCCAGCGAGCCGTGGCCGGTGCCGAAATCGTCGATCGCCAGATGCACGCCGAGCGCGACCAGCTCGTTGAGCAGCTCCACCGAGCCTTCCATGTTGCGGAACATGGCCGTTTCGGCGAGCTCGAGACGCAGCATTCCTCGTTGGAGTCCGCGCTCGGTCATCAGCCGCTGGATCGACTCCGCCAAGCCGCCGCGCTCCACCTGGATTGGCGAGACA
This sequence comes from Chromatiaceae bacterium, assembly GCA_041736365.1. Lineage (GTDB taxonomy): Bacteria > Pseudomonadota > Gammaproteobacteria > Chromatiales > Chromatiaceae > JBGSTR01. Next base: position 513 of record JBGSTR010000665.1, read on the forward strand.
TTGACCGAGACCGGAATCGGGTGGCCTGCCAACCGCTCCCACTGCTGCGCCTGAGCGCAGGCGCGCTCCAGAACCCATTCGCCGACCTCGATAATGAGGCCGGTTTCCTCCAGCACGGGAACGAACAACGCGGGAGCCAGTAGACCGCGTCGCGGATGTTGCCAGCGCAGCAATGCCTCCGCGCCGATGATCGCACCGTCCGTCAGTCGCACCTGGGGTTGGTAGTGCAGCACCAGCTCGTCGCGACTCAAGGCGTCGTGCAGCTCGCCTTCCATGTCCAGCCGGGCCTGGGTCTCGAGGCTCATCGACGGCTGGTAAAGGCTGAACAAACCGGCCCCTCGGGATTTGGCGTCGTACATGGCCGTATCCGCGTGACGCAACAGCAGGTCGGGATCGCGACCGTCGTTCGGATACAGGGCGACGCCGATGCTGGCGCTGGTGTAGAGGGTGCGGTCCAGGAACGCGAAGGGGTCGTGAAAGGCAGCCTGGAACTTGCGGCACACGGCCTCGACTTCCGCCACCGTGCGCACGCCGCTGACGATGGCCGTAAATTCGTCGCCTCCCATGCGGGCCACGCAGTCGGCGCCTCGCAGCACGTTGCTTAGACGCGAGGCCACCGCCGCGAGCAGGTCGTCGCCGACTCCGTGACCCAGCGTGTCGTTGATGGTCTTGAAGCGGTCCAAGTCCATGAACAACAGGGCGAAGGGCTCCTCGCGGCCCTGCCCCTGGCGCGTGATGCGTCGCAGCCGCTCGAGAAATCGGCAGCGATTGGGCAGGCTCGTCAGCGTGTCTTCGAACGCGAGCCGACACATACTTTCTTCGCTCGCCTTGCGCTCGGTGATGTCGTCGAGAATCGCGAGGAACGCCGATTGCCCTTGCCATCTGGTCTCGCGTATGGAAAGGGCCGCTACGCCGCGGGATCCGTCGCTGCGTTGAATCGTGACCTCGCGTAGCTCGCTGCTTGGCTCCGGCGACCCCAGCGGTGGCTCGCGCAATGGCGTCTCGCGGACTTGTAGAAAGTCGTCGGCGGCCGCGTTGGTGTAGAGCGGGGTGCCCAGCGGGTCCAGGATCAGGATGCCGGTACGGCTCTCCTCGACAATGCGCCGAAAGCCGTCCGGGTTGTCCCCGAACGCGTTTTCGGTGATTTCTCTCAGAATCGCGATGGCCCGCCAGCGCCCGCCGACGCGGATGGGGGAGATCGAGACCTCCGCGGTGAATGGCTCTCCGCCTTTGCGCGCCGCTTCGACGT
>JBGSTR010000677.1:0-4926 GCA_041736365.1 Chromatiaceae bacterium
GCTTGCGCTCGCGGTCGCTCCCACGGGCTCAGTGACCCAGGATCGGCTTGCCGAGCAGGGCGCGCCCGGTCCAGAGACGCAGGACGTCGGTCGTCGGCGCCATGACATGCGCCGCCCGCGCATCCCGGAGCAGACGGTGCAGCTTCGAGCCGTCGCGATACCCGATCCCGCCGCACAGGGTCATGGCCTCGTTGACGATGTTGACCGAGCAATCCGCCACCTCGGCCTTGGCGGTAAACACCGCGGGCAATGCGTCCGGGTCCCCGGCGTCGAAGCTCGAGGCTGCGTGATAGCATAAGCGACGGGTGCGCTCGAGCATTCCCCACAGACATCCCAGGCGATGCTGAGCGATGGGCAGCTCGCTGAGACTCGAGCCGGTCTCCGAATAATCCCTGGTAAGCAGGTGGTTCCTGGCCTCTTCGAGCGCCGCGCCGGCGATCCCGAGGTAGGCGCCGGTCATGGCCATCAGAAAAAACGGGCACACCACGTTGAACACGTACCAGATTTGGTCGCCTTCGTCGCCGAGCAGATCGGCCTTGGGCACGACCAGATCCTTCAGATCGAGGCTCAGCGAGGAGTTGCCGCGCATCCCGACTCCAGACCATGGCGGTCCCCATTGCAGCCCCTCCGCGGTAGCCGGAACCACCACGCAGGAAAACTGACCGAGCGGACCTTCCGGGTCGGAGGCAACGGTCGAGAGCACATAGGAGTCGGCGTGGCCGCCGTTGGTTACGAATGTCTTGGCCCCGTTGACCCGGTAGAGGTCGGCCGAAATGGCGTCCAGCCGGGTATGGGGAATGTAGAACTGGGAGCCGGACCCCGCCTCGCTGAGCGACAGGGTGGTCAGATGACGACCCTCGATGATGGGTTCGAGGTAGCGAATCTGCTGGTCGGGCGTCGCCTTCGCCGAAAGGACCGCAGAGCCGACGAGGTGCATGCCGAAGCACATCGCGGTTGATGCACACTCCTGACCCAGGATCTCGCAGGTCCGGGCGACCGCCAATGAGCCGAACCCGAGCCCTCCGAGCCGCTGCGGGATGGACATGCCGCCGAGGCCGGCCTGCTGCAGTGCGCGGATGCTCTGCTCGGGCCAGCGCGCGAGGTCGTCTACGTCGCTCGCGTTGCGGGCGACCAGTGTCTTGGCGATTTCCTGCACGCGCTCGAGCACGGGCTCCAATTCCGTTGGGTGCGGGTTGGGGTCGCGAGCTGGCATGGTTTTGGCGGCGTCTCGGTCAGATGCGGGTAGCGCGGTTTCGGCGCCGATGTCGGAAAGTCGACGCAAGCGCCGCGCCATCACGCGGGAGTCCGGAATCCGCCGCTGGTTCGGGGTTGGACCCGAGAAGCGTCTCGTTGCGGCGCTAGCTGTGCCACACAGTGCGCCGTAGGGGAGACACTTACGATTGGCTCGGGGCGTGAAGTGATTCGGGGCTCGGCGCGCGGTGAGTCGGTCCGCAAGAAGGCTGGGCGCGCCGCGCGGCCGGGGGCTGACGTAAGCAGCACCTGCCGGCCGGCGACATCAATCAACCGGCCCGGTCGGGCTCAGTCCGTCTTGGCATATCGATCGTCGGGTCGCTTCATGCCATACAGGGAGTACGCACCGAAGCGCATCTGGTGCGCGCGACCGAGCTTTTGCTCGTAGAAATCGATCGAGAACTGTTCGGTCAGCTTTTCGCCGTCGAAGCTGTATGCCTTCAGGTACTGCTCGTCGTCTGCGCCCTTCTTGTCCCAGTTTCCGAGTAGCGAAGAGGTGTAGTAGATGCGTTCGCCACTCCAGGCGGACGAGGCCATGTTGACCTGTGCGCCAATCTGCTTCTCGTAGATCTGCTTGGGATTGAATGGGTCGGAGATGTCGAACAGGCGCGTCTTGCCGTCCATGAAGGTGTTCACCCACAGGTGCTTGTCGTTGGAGCCGATGGAGATGTCCACCGGCAGCGGCACCTTGGACGGGTCCCCGATGTCGGCAACCGCCTTCGCCTGCCACTCGCCCTGCTCGTCTTCATAGATCAGCCAGAGCTTCGAGGTTAGCGCGGTGGTGGTGAACGCGTAGTTGTGATTCTCGCCCCACGCGAAACGGATCTCCAGCGGAGCGCCGGGTACGTCCAGCACCTTAATGGGCTTGCGGGTGTGCAGGTCCCAGACCACGACCGTGTTGCCGAAGCGCTTCATCGCCTCTTCGTCCTGCAGCATCTTGCCGAAGTCCATCATGTAGTTGGACCAACCGGTAAACGAGGAGGTGAGCATGACGTTGCGTCGCGGCAGCGCGCGTAAGTCGTAGCCGTAGCCGTCGGCGAACTGACCGGTCTTGGCGGCGCCGCCCAGGTCGCCGTCGGTGGGCATCCAGTAGGTCGCGATGAAATCGCCCTCGTTGGTGTACTCGACCAACGCGGTGCGCCCGCCATGATCCTTGTTGTTCGAAAGCCCGGTGACCATCATGCGACCGGGAAGGGCGTAGGTCGTGTGGGGCCCGACCACGCCGTCGCTTTTCGCGGTGAAATCGGTGATGACCTTATGCAGCTTCGGCTCGGCCGGGTCGGTGTGCACGTCGAAGATGAAAATCTTGTTGGTGTCCAGTCCGCCGGCCCAAAGATAGCGCCGATCATCGGTCAGACCGGAGTGATGGGCCTCGTTGCGACCCCCGACCGAAAGGCTATGAATCACTTTCCCGTAGGTCTTGGAGCTGGGGTTGACGTCGACGGTCACAAGCTTGTCCTGCGAGTCGCCGAGGCCCTCGACACCGAGTGTCCATACGTAGATAAAGTCTTCCTGGCCGGTAATCTTGGCCATGTAGGGCGACATGCAGGTTTCGTCCGCGAGCGTGCTCGCCGGCAGCAGCGCCCCGGCCGCCAGCGTAGTCGCGGAAAATGCCAGAATGGCGGTGTGATGGCGCCAATGGCGCGCGAGCTTCAATGGATTGATCACGGATGCTCCTGACGGTCTTGGTGGTGAAAACACTCGTTCGCAGCGACGACGACGGCGATAAATCGCCCGAGTTGGTCCGTCAAGCCGGTGTGCTGCCCGTAGCCGGTGCTGCCGAAGCCGCACGGCACTTGAATCATCGGAGCAGCAATGTCGATGCCAAGGGCGGGTAGGACGTCGCCCCGCGCCGCTTCGGGGGCCTGTTGCTCGCGTGCCGTCGCGGCGATGTGTCCCGGAACCGGCGAGCGTATCGGAGCAGATTGTCACGACTCGGCGACAATGCTGCCGATCGGGGAGTCGCCTCCCGTCTCGGGGCCGGGCGAATGCGGCCAGTCATGGCCTAAAAGTGAGCGTGCGTAACCAGTTGCGTGCGGAAGTGAGCATTCCTTCGAGGCCGTGGGCGTCGGGCGGGTAGTCGAAGCGCCGCTCGATCCGCGTGCAGGCGGCAACCGCGTCGGCAAGCCGATCCCAGCCCACGCCGACGAGGATCGCCGCCTGGGCGTGACACCAGATTTCGTAGTCGTCCCAATCATTTCCAGCGTAGACGTAACCGCGTTCGCCAAAGATTCCGCGGAGCGCGGCGAGCTTGGCCGCGGGCGTCAGGTAGGCATGCTCTTCACTCGCAATGACCCGATCGAAAATCCCGAGCCGCCACGCCACACGTTCGGCATGAGCACGAGCGGCGCTCGAGACCAGAATCAGGTTTCGACCAGCCGCATGCTCGGCGTTGAGGAAGTCAAGTAGGTCAGTACGATAGGGCAGTGACTTCGAATCGATCTCAACCTTCTGAGCCAGGTTGTGGACGAGCGTCGCCGGGCCGCGGAGTCGCCACAGCGGTATCCGCAGCGCGGCAAACGGTTGCTCGCGCACGACTCGGCGCAGGGACTGCCGGACCAGGTCCGCGGTCACCAATGTGCCGTCGAGATCCACCGCAAGTGGTGCGGGAGACTGGGAGCCGGGGGCGGGCATGGCGCGCTCTACTTAAGGAGTGAAAATTGGGTGCCCGGACTATAGCAAACTGCGAGGCTCGCCCCGAAAACGCGGCCGGAAAGGTTGACGAGTGGTAACGTCGAGCCGCGGCCGCGTTTCTGTAGAATGCGCAGGCTGAAGCTTGCGGCAACCCGGGGAGCATGAGCTTGGAAGAATCGACGATGACGGAACGGCCCGAGCCGGCCGAGCACGTCCCGGACGTGGATGCGCTGGCGGCGCAGTTCGCCGCCCTGCGCGATCAGATCGGGCGCGCGATCCTCGGCCAGCGGGCGTTGATCGAGCGTTTGCTCATCGCACTGCTGGCCGATGGGCATCTATTGGTCGAGGGGGCGCCCGGGTTGGCGAAGACCAAGGCCGTCAAGGAGCTGGCAGGCGGGCTCGAAGGGGACTTCCACCGCATCCAGTTCACGCCGGATCTGCTGCCGGCGGACCTCACCGGCACCGAGATCTATCGCCCCAACGACGGCACCTTCCGCTTCGACCGCGGACCGATCTTCCACAACCTGCTGCTCGCCGACGAGGTCAATCGGGCACCGGCCAAGGTCCAGTCGGCCTTGCTCGAGGCAATGGGCGAACGGCAGGTCACGGTCGGGCGCGAGACCTACCTGCTGCCGCGACTGTTCTTGGTGATGGCGACTCAGAACCCGATCGAGCAGGAGGGGACCTACCCGCTCCCCGAGGCCCAGCTCGACCGCTTTCTGATGCACGTGCGCGTCGACTACCCGAACCTGCAGACCGAGCGCGAGATCCTGCGCCTGAACCGGGAAGAGGCGCGCCGGGACGCCCCCGAAGCCGCGTCGATTCAAGTCGATCAGACCAGCGTGTTCGCGGCGCGGCGGCTGATTTTGGGGCTCTACATGTCCCCGGAGGTCGAGGACTATCTGGTGCACCTGGTGATGGCGACGCGCCGACCCGCGGAGTACTCCGCCGATCTCGACGGCTGGCTACGCTTCGGCGCAAGCCCGCGCGCGACCCTGGCGCTCGATCGCTGCTCGCGGGCGCTGGCGTGGCTCGACGGCC